>NZ_MBLN01000050.1:0-45891 GCF_001854645.1 Pseudofrankia sp. EUN1h
CTCGATCATCAGGCCTGGCGAAACGAGTGCTCGACCGCTGGCGGCTCGGACACCAATCCATCACGGATAGAACCGGTGCAGCCCCATTAGGCGAAGACGATTGTCGTGTTGCTGTGGACGATGACGCGGTCCTGGAGGTGCCAGCCGACGGCGCGCGCCAGCACCGCCCGTTCGACGTGCCGGCCGATCCGGCGCAGGTCGACGACCTGGTGGCGATGGTCGACCCGTTCGATGTCCTGCTCGATGATCGGCCCGGCGTCGAGATCGACGGTCACGTAGTGCGCCGTCGCGCCGATCAGCTTCACTCCTCGCCGGGCGGCCGCGCTGTACGGGTCCGCGCCGACGAACGCAGGCAGGAAGCTGTGGTGGATGTTGATGATCCGGTCGGGGAACGCCGCGACGAACCGTGGCGTGAGGACCTGCATGTAGCGGGCCAGCACCACGAGGTCGACCTGGCCCGCCAGTAGCGCCAGCGCCCGCCGTTCCGCCTCGTCCCGGGTCTCCGGCGACACGGGGACGTGGTGGTACGGAATTCCCCAGCCCGCCGCGGTGTCGCGCAGGTCAGGATGGTTGGAGACCACCATCCGCACGTCCATCTCCAGCTCGCCGGAGTGGGTCCGCCACAGCAGCTCCTGCAGCGCGTGATCTGCCTTTGACACGAAGATCGCCACCCGTTGCCGCACCGCCGGCGTGGCCACCCGCCACCGCATCTCGGCGCCCGTCGCCAGCTGGGCCAACCCTTCCTCGATCGCCGGCAGCCCGGCCGCGAGATCCTCGCGGTGGAACTCGATCCGCAGGAAGAAGGTGCCGCCGAACGGGTCGGTGGAGTACTGCTGCAGCTCGGTGATGTTCGCGCCGTGCCGGAAGAGCAGGCTCGAGATGGCCGAGACGATGCCCGGCCGGTCGGGGCAGGTGACCAGCACCCGCCCGACGTCCCGGTACCGCTCGGCGTGCGCGGCCACCGCCGCCGGCGTCACCAGCGGCCCGCCACCGCCCGGCGCGCCCGCCCCACCGCCGCCACCAACCTCCGCCCGTTCGGTCACGGCCTCATCGTCGCCCGTCCCGCCGCCGCGGCCGGGGTTCCCACGCCGCCAGTGCCCAGGACGGCCGACAAGTGCTGACGTTCCGCCGCGCCCCGGGCCGGGTGGGCCATGGCGCCAGGGCCGTGGTCCCCCGTTTGCCGCCGTCATCGCGGGTTAGGTGGTCAGGAGACGGAACGTCAACGGGGCCGAACCGGGAGGACACGCATGACCACAGGCGGCGAAGTGGGCCGGGGCGAAACGGGGCGGGACGAAGTGAGCCGGATCGTCGTCGGCATCGACGGCTCGGAGGGATCGCGCGAAGCCCTGCGCTGGGCGATGCGCGAGTCCGAGCTGCACGGCGCCGAACTGCTCGTGCTGCTGGCCTGGCAGCTGCCGGCCGTCGGGCCCTACCTGCCGGCCATGCCGCTGGACGCGGGCGTCTGGGAGGAGAGCGCCCGCCAGGGGCTCAGCGAGGCGCTGGCCGCGGTGTTCGGGGACAAGGTGCCCGACGGGGTGCGCGCCGAGGTGCGTCCCGGCCCGCCGGCGTCGGTGCTCGTCGAGGCCGGCCGGGACGCGGACCTGGTGGTCGTTGGCTCGCGTGGGCACGGCGGATTCGTCGGCGCGCTGCTCGGTTCCGTGAGCACGGCGGTCGTCCATCATACGACCTGCCCGGTTCTCGTCGTACGGCCGCCATCCGAGCACGACGCGGACACGAAGCACGCGGACACCAAGCACTGAGCCGCCCGGAGCCCGGTGCGCCGAGCGACCCGGCACCGAGGCAGGCGCACCGAGCGGAAACCGGGCACGGAGACCGGCGACGACCGGACGAGACCCGGGGGTGGCGGCCCCGCCCGACGCGCGCCACAACCGGAGTGGGCATTCCGCGTGCGCCGGAACCGCCGCCGCCCGGACCGCCCGGCTGTTAACGTGACCGTCGTCACAGCCATGCCAGGGGGTCGCCGTGAATCCCGCTTCGCACGCCGCCGTCGCACCGGACAAGCCCGCGGTCATCATGGCCGGCTCGGGAGTGACGCTGACCTACCGCGAGCTGGACGAGCGCTCGGCCCGGTTCGCGAACGTCCTGGCCGCCGCGGGGCTGCGGCGCGGGGACGGCATCGCGCTACTGGCGGAGAACGACCAGCACTGTTTCGAGGTCTACTGGGCGGCCCTGCGCAGCGGGCTCTACGTGACTCCCGTCAACTGGCACCTCTCCCCCGCCGAGGTCGCCTACATCGTCGACGACTGCGAGGCCGCGGCGCTGATCGTCTCCTCGCGCCAGCGCGAGCTCGCGGCCCGGATCGTGGAAGCGACCCCCCGGGTCCGGCACCGGTATGTCTTCGCCTCGGCGGATGAGCCCGCCGCCGCCGACCAGCCGGGCAGCCAGCCTGCCGGCAACGTGGATGATTGGCTCGCCGCCCACGAAAGCTACGAGCGGGCGGTCGCCGGCGCGCCGGCCGAGCGGCCCGAGGTCGAGTGGGCCGGCGCCGACATGCTCTATTCCTCCGGCACCACCGGCCGACCGAAGGGCATCCGCCCACCGCTTCCCCAGTACCGCAGCGGCGAGCCCGGGATGATCCTGCCGCCGATGCTGCAGATGCAGTACGGGATGGGCCCGGACGCGGTCTACCTATCGCCCGCGCCGGCCTACCACGCCGCCCCGCTGCGGTTCGGCGGCGCGGTGCAGGCCCTCGGCGGCACGGTCGTGATGATGGAGCGCTTCGAGCCGGTGGCCGCGCTCGCGGCGCTGGAGAAGTACCGGGTGACGCACAGCCAGTGGGTGCCGACGATGTTCGTCCGCATGCTGAAGCTGCCCACGGCGGAGCGCGAACGTTTCGACCTGTCGGCCCACCGGGCCGCGATCCACGCCGCCGCGCCGTGCCCGCCCGACGTGAAGCGGGCGATGATCGACTGGTGGGGGCCGATCCTGTACGAGTACTACGCCGCCACCGAGGCGTCGGGCATCACGTTCGTCTCGTCCGAGGAGTGGCTCCAGCGGCCGGGGACGGTCGGCCGGTCCGCGCTCGGCGTCGTCCACATCTGCGCCGAGGACGGCCGGGAGCTGCCGACCGGCGAGGACGGCGTCGTCTACTTCGAGCGGGAGGCCCTGCCGTTCACCTACCACGGCGACCCGGCCGCGACCGCCGCCGCCCAGCACCCGGCGCACCCGACCTGGACGACGGTCGGCGACGTCGGCCACCTCGACGCGGACGGCTACCTCTACCTGACCGACCGGGCGACGTTCATGATCATATCCGGCGGGGTGAACATCTACCCGCAGGAGATCGAGAACGTGCTCGCGCTGCACCCGAAGATCCTCGACGTCGCGGTCATCGGCGTCCCCGACCCGGACCTGGGCGAGCGGGTGCACGCCGTCGTCGAGCCGGCGCCCGGCGTCGAGCCGGGCCCGGGCCTGGCCGACGAGCTGATCGCCTACGTCCGGGACCGGATCGCCCACTACAAGGCGCCGCGTGGCGTCGACTTCGTCGACGAGCTGCCGCGGACGCCGACCGGCAAGCTTCGCAAGAACCTGCTCCGTAAACGCTACTGGCCCGCAACCGCGGCCACCGGTTGAGTCAACCATGTGCCCGTGAGTTGTCGATCGACTACGGTTGTGCCGTCCGCACCGGAGATCGGCGACGGGGTGATGGTGAATGACGTCGGATGGACAGGCCCAGCAGGCCCGCAAGACCGTGGCCGAGCCGGCGGTGGGCATCGACTTCGGTACCACCAACTCGGCCGTCGGCATCTTCGAGCGCGGCCGGGTCCGGCTCGTGCCGAACGCCGAGGGAACGCTGACCACGCCCAGCGTCGTCGCGTTCGTCGCCGACGGGCCGCCGCTGGTCGGGGCCACCGCCCTGCGCCAGGCGGTCACCAATCCCGCGCACACGATCCGGTCCGTCAAGCTCCGGCTGGGCAGCGACTGGTCACACGAGCACGACGGCACCCGGTACTCGGCCGAGGAGGTCGCCGCGCTCGTGCTGAAGCGGCTGCACGCGGATGTGCGGGAATACGCCGGCAGCAGCATCGGCACCGCCGTCCTGACCGTTCCCGCCTACTTCAGCCACGTGCAGCGGCGGGCGCTGGAGGACGCCGCGCGGATGGCCGACATCGAGGTCGCGAGGATCGTCAGCGAGCCGACCGCCACCGCCATCGCGCACGGCCTGCACCGCGCGCAGGAGGAGCGGAGCCTCGTCTTCGACCTCGGCGGCGGCACGTTCGACGTCTCGCTCGTCGAGATCGGCGCCGGCGTCTGCGAGGTGAAGGCGACCGCCGGGGACAACCACCTCGGCGGCGACAACTGGGACCAGGCGATCGTCGAGCACTTCGTCGCACTGCTGCGCGAGCAGCACGGGCTGGACATCAGCCAGGACCTGACGGCACTCGCCCGGCTGCGGGAGGCGGCGGAGACCGCGCGGGTCGACCTGTCCGCGGCGACCTCCGCGAATGTCTATCTTCCGCACCTCGCCCGCACCGGCGACGGCTACGCGCACGTGGACGTATCCCTGACCCGGGGCGAGCTCGAGACCATCACCCAGTCCACCCTGGAACGCTGCCGCGGGCCGTTCGAGCGGGTGCTGCGCGACGGCGCATTACGGGCCAGCGAGATCGACCACGTGATCCTGGTGGGGGGCGCGGCCCGGATGCCGGCCGTGGGCGGGCTCGTCGAGAAGCTCGCGGGCAAGCCGCCGTTCCGCACCATCTCCGAAGGGGTCGTGACGGGCGCCGCCCTCCAGGCGGCGGGCCTCACCGGCCAGGTCAAGGACCTCCGCCTGCGCGACGTCATCCCGGCGTCGGTGGGCGTCGAACAGGTCGGCGGGCTGTACCTCCCCGTGATCCAGCGCAACACGACCGTGCCGACGCGGCGCCATCAGCTGCTCACGACCGCCGTCGACAACCAGTCCTCGGTCACCGTGCTGGTGGTGGAGTCCGAGGAGGACCGGGCCGGCCGGGACGACGCGATCGCCCTCGCCAGGCTGGACATCACCGGGCTGGCCCCGGCACCGGCGTTCGCGCACCGGATCGACGTCGCCTTCGACGTCGACGCCGGTGGCACGCTGCGGGTGACCGCCACCGACCTCGGGACCGGGCGCGTCGAGTCCCGCGTCATCGACCGGGCCAGCGCCCGCGCGGCGGCCCGGCCGCGACGCCTCCACGCCATCGACGGCGGCCCCGCCATCGAGAACCTGCCCATCGTGACGACGACCGTCGCCTACCCACTCGGCATCGAGATCGCCGGAGGCAGGTTCCGCGAGGTCATCACGGCCCGCAAGTCCGTACCGGTCCGCGAGACGGTCCTCGTCACGAACGCCGCGGACGACCAGGACGCCATCACCGTGCACATCGTGGAGGACGGCGGCTACTTCGTGCCCGGGGGTACCTTCCGGCGCGTCCGGCAGTTCGAGCTGACGGGCCTCGCGGCGACCGCGGCGCGCACGGCCCGCGTCGAGATCGTCCTGGCCGTCGACCGGCGCCGCCAGCTCACCATCCACGCCCGCGACCTGGCCGGCGGCAGCGAGCACACCGAGCGCGTCGATCTCGCGACGACGTTCCAGGAGCCGATCACCCTCGGCCCGACCGGCTCGGCCGGCAACCTGCCCCTCGTCTTCTGACGCGGGCGTCCTCTAACGCGGGGCTACGAGCAGGGCCTGGGCACCGACGCCGACCGGGCCGTCGAGGTCGGACAGCACGGTGGTGGCCAGGCCGGCGCCGCCGGGACTGATCGTCGTCGTCGCGTCGACGCAGATCCACTCGCCGACCGGCTCGCGGTGCAGGTGCACGGTGAGCTCCGGATTGATGAAGTACGTCGTGAGGAAATCCGTCTCGCTGGAGATCCCGTTGCCGTTGTCGGCGAGCGCCAGCACCCGCTGCAGCGGGCTGGTCTCCTCGCCGGCGACCAGCGGGTGACACAGCCGTCCCCACAGCGCGGCCGGCCCGGGCACGCTCATCCGGCCCCGGCCGGCCGAGCGCCATTCGATCGCGCTCGCGAACCCACGCAGGCGTCCCGGCCCGGGCACGCGCGGCGGCGGCGCCTCCGGCAGCGGCGGGGGCGGCGGGTGGCGCGGCGGCACACCCGTGCCATCGGCGCGCCTGACCCGCCAGGCGGTGGCGCGGGCGACGTCCCGGCCGCCGGCGGTGAGCACCGCCTCGACCAGCTCGACGCTGCGCCCCGGCCGGGCGACCTGGGAGCGCAGGCTCAGCTCGCCGACGGGAACCGGCCCGAGCAGCTCGGTGGTGAACCGCGCGATCATCATGTCCGGGCGCGGCGCGGTCCGCTCGACGGCCCGGACGAGCAGCGCGCTCGGCGGCCCGCCGTGCTGGGCTGCCGGGTCCCACGGCCCTGCCGTGTGCTCGGTCGCGAGCCAGCGCCCGTCACCCAGGTCCACATACAGGCTCGCGGCCGGTGCCATGGGCGGCGGACCACCCGGCGCCAGGGAGGGCTCGCTCGTCGTCGACACGCCACCGTCAGACACGGCCCGACCTTAGGCCGCTTCCACCCGACCCGTCCGGTCGGGTGATCCGCATCACAGCCGAGTGGCCAACCACGCGCGGGCCCTACCGGTCGGGCGCACCAGCGGCCGTCGCGACCACGGCGGAGGCGGGCAGCGGCGGCAACGGCAGCGGGAGGGCCGGGAGGCCGTCGATGCTCTGGCCGTTGAAGTCCTTCGCCGCGCAGTAGGCGGCGAACTCCTCGTCGGTCTTGCGGCCGAAGTACTCGCCATGCAGCGCACGGTCCCCGACCGGCTCCATCAGCGGCACCTTGTACCCGCAGCTGTCGCTGACCTGCTCGGCCGTCACCACGACGACGGCGCGCACCGACGGCTGGTCCGGCCGCGGGAAGCGGGCGAGCAGCGCGCCGAACCGCGGGTCGTCGCGGAACACCACGTCTCCGCGCCCGTGCACCCGCACGATCTTCGGCGGTCCCCAGAACGCGCACCACATGAGCGTGATCCGCCCGTTCTCCCGCAGGTGCGCGATCGTCTCGGCGTGGCTGCCGCCCAGGTCCAGATAGGCCACGGTGTGCTCGTCAAACACCGCGAACGTGTCCGCGCCGCCTTTCGGGGACAGGTTCACGTGCCCTTCCCCGGACAGCGGCGCCGTGGCCACGAAGAACACCGGCTGCGCCTCGACGAAGTCCCGCAGCCGCCCGTCGATCCGCTCGTAGACCTTTCCCATGCTCCGATCCTCGCTCCGCCGCGCGGCGCCGTCGCCCCGATTTTCGTAACCGCCGACACCTTTGACAGAGCTGTCGTCGTCGTGACGTTCATCGGGGGGCGATGTTGGGCATGGTCAGTTCGCACGGTCGATCGACCTGGCGCCGACGCGGCGCCGGGGCACGGCCGGGACAGCTCTCGGAAGGGGCGCAGGCGGCGTGGACCACGACACCTTCAGCACTGTGGCACTGGTCATCCTGACCGTGTTTGGTCTGGTCGCCCTCGCCCTCACGGGCGCGGGCGCGTACGTGCTCGTCAAGTACCGGGTACCGCTGCGCGGCGTCGTCACCGCCGTCGGCGCCCTCGTCTACCTCGTGTCCCCGGTCGACGCCGTGCCGGAGGCCCTGTTCGGCCCGTTCGGGCTCGTCGACGACGGCGGTGTCCTGCTCGCCGCGGCGCTGTATGTCGCCCGGCTGGTCGCCGCCAAGCGCGCGGCGGCGCCGGGCTCGGTGATCGACGGCGAGGTCGTCCACGGCACCGGCCGGACGCCTCGCGACCGCCGCCGCATCGGGAACTGACTCCCGGTTCGGCCCTACCGGCTCACCCTCCGCGGTTCAGGGGCGGGGCGGGCGGGAGCGCGGCCGGGCGAGGCTCGCCAGGTAGCGGTTGTAGGCCTCGAACTCGTCGTCCTCGCCGCTGTCCATCCGGGCGTCCTTCGCGCGGCCGTGGCGTTCCTCGGTCCGCGCCCACTGGAAGAACAGGGCGGCGAGCACGGCCAGCGACGGCAGCTCCCCGAAACTCCACGCCATGCCGCCGCCGACCTGCTGGACGTCGAGCAGCGAGCCGCCCCACGGCCGGTCGAGCAGCCGGTAGTACGACTCGCCGATCACCTCGTTCGACACCATCAGGATCACGCCGAAGAAGGTGTGCACCGCCGAGGCGAGGAACAGCAGCATGATCCGCGCCGGGTAGGGCGGCCGGCGCGGGCCCGGGTCGACGCCGATGAGCAGCCAGAAGAACAGGTATCCGACGACGAGGAAGTGGCACATCATCGCCAGGTGCGCGAGATGGTTGCGCAGCACCCAGCCGTACAGCGGCGTCAGGTACAGCGCGTACAGCGACACCGAGTACAGGACGAACGTGACCACCGGGTGGGAGACGAACGCCAGCCAGCGGCTGTTCACGACCCGCAGCAGCCAGGCCCTGGCGCTGCGGGTGGTGCCGGTGACCCCGGTCGGCAGCGTGCGCAGCGCGAGCGTCACCGGCGCGCCGAGCACCAGCAGCACCGGAGCCAGCATCATCAGCAACAGGTGCTGGGCCATGTGGACGCTGAACAGCACCCGGCCATAGGGGCCGAGCCCGCTGCTGGTCGCGAACGCGATGACGGCGAGTCCCAGCAGCCAGCTGACGGTGCGCCCGACCGGCCAGGACGCGCCCGCACGGCGCAGCCGGACAACCCCGGTCAGGTACAGCCAGGCGCCGAGCAGGACCACCGTGAGGAACAGCAGGTCGGGCCGGGCCTCGGTGACGATCCGGCCGGCGGCGAACGGCGGTGGCAGCGGGTAGCCGAGCAGCGAGACCACCGGATCATCGGCGGCACCGCCGTCGGCGGACGCCGGCGTCGGGGTGCGCGACAGGCCGGCGCCGAGCGCGACGGCCACACCCATCAGGGCGACCTCGGCGGCCCCGAGCCGCAGGAACGGCCGGCGCCGCGAGGGCGACGCGGTGAGGCGACGGATCGTGAACCGCCGGTGCGCCGCGCCGAGACCGGCGAGCGCGACGAGGGCGACCACCTTCGCGATCACCAGGTTGCCGTAGCGGCTGTCGACCAGCGCGCTCCAGCTGCCCACCCGGACGTAGGCGTTGACGACCCCGCTAAGGGCAACGACGACGAGGCACAGCCCCGCGAGCCCGCTGTAGCGGGTGACGGCGGTGACCAGCTCGCGTCCGGCGAGCCGGCGGCCACCGGCGAGCAGCGCCGCGAGCCCGCCCACCCAGGCCGCGACCCCGAGGACGTGCAGCCCACTGCTGACCGTCGCGAGATCATGGCCGCCCGAGCCGTGGGCGTGCCCGGTCATCGCGACCGGCAGCAGTGCGCCGAGCGCCAGCACGGCGAGCCATGCCGCCGTGTCCAGCTTGCGGGCCACCCCGGCCGCGACGGCGATCGCGAACGTGAGCCCGGCGACGATCAGCAGCGCCCGTGGCTGCGGCACCGCGTCGAGGACGTTGCCGACGTTGTGACGGCTCAGCGCGGCCGGCAGGGGACGCCCGATGAGGTCCGAGACGGTGAACGCGAACTGGGCGAGCGAGGCGACGCACCACACCCAGGCGGCGACGGACGCCCAGCGCAGCAGCCGCGTTCCCGCGACGCCCGGCTTGCCGCCGGCGGCCGGGAACAGGAACGCGGCCGCGAGCAGCGCCCCGACCGTGGCGACGCCGGCCGTGTCGCACAGCAGCCGGCTGATCGGCAGCCCCCAGCCGGTGAACAGCCCGGGGTCGGCCCCGGCGAGCTCGGCCGGGAGCCGCTTCGGCGCGCCGCCGCCGGCCTCGAGCACCACGACGAGCGTCACGAGCATCGCGACGGCGCCCGCCACCACACCGGCGACCACCGGCCACCGGCCCGAGCCGCCCTCGGCACCGTCCTCGGCTTCGGCACCGCCGTCGTCCTCGCCGACCGTCCCGGGCGGCGTGTCCGCGGTCATGGGCGTGCCAGCGGGCGAAACGGCGGGGACGACGGGTAGCTCGGCCGTCCCGGCCGTGGTGGCGCCCGGCGGACCGGCGTCCGGCGGACCGGCATCCACCGCGGCGGCGTCTGCCGGGCCAGCGTCGGCCAGGTCTGTGCCGGCGACGGCCGGCGCTCCCTCAGGTCCCATCGGAACTCCCCTGCCTGCGCCGGACCAACACCGCGAGGACGGCGCCGCCGACGGCGGCCAGCACGCCGGCGCCGACCGCGACCCCGACGATCAGGCCGGTGGACCATCCGTCGTCCGTATCCGTGTCCACCCACGAGATGATCACGCCGGTCGGTTCACTGACCACCACCGGCGTCGCGGTCGGTAGGGAGGCCGGGCCGGCGGCGGCGCTCGCGGTGGAGGACGGCGACGCGGGCTGTCCCGTCGCGGCCGTCGCGGTGAAGGAGATCTCGCCGTTGACCGGGTGCCCGTCAGCGGAGACCACCCGGTAGGCGAGCCGGTAGGTTCCCGCGGGCCGGTCGGCCACCAGCGGCTGGGTGACGATCGCGCCGTCGAGGACCGGTTCGCCGGCGGCGACGCTGGCGCCGTCAGGACCCTGGACCGCGACCGCGCCGAGGCCCAGCAGGTGCTGGGCGAACACCAGCTCGACGTGGTCCGGCGCGGTCGGCACGGTGGCGCCATTGGCGGGAGTGCTCGACTTCAGCTGCGTGTGCGCGCTCGCGGGCGCCGCGCCAGCGAGGACCGCGAGCGTCACCAGCCCGCCGACCAGCGCGGCGGCGAGGACGCCCGCGCCGGGAGCCGGCCGCCACCGGGGTGGTCTCCCGCTAGGGGCACCGGCGAGACCTGCCCGCCGTCCGGCAACCACTGCGCGCATCGGCGACTCCAGCCCCTGCCCCGCCGGGCGCGGCGACGGTCGACCCGGCTCCAGGACCGTGCCGCCAACGTTCACACCCACGCTCGCTTCTACGTCACGTCGAAGATACCTGGCCCACCGTCGGTCCTCCGGCTACCGCCAGCGGACGGCGATCAGCACGTTGACGAACGCGAGGCCCCCGGCCAGGTTCACCGGCGCCCGCCAGTCGGCCGCGCGCGCCACCCGCGGCGCCGCCACGCTACCGACGGCGTCGGCGGCGGCCAGCACGGCCAGCACGGCCAGCACGGCCAGCGCGGCCAGCGCCCGACAGTCGTTGTCGCGCCGCAGTCCAAGGTAGGCGACGACGAGGACCGCCGGTCCGACGACCAGCCTGACGCCGATCTTGGCGTCGTCGACGTCAGCGACGCGGGCCGGCGCGCCCGAGCCAGCCGTCGGCGGCCCGGGCCGGGCCCACCTCGATGACGTCGACCTCCATCGGCCCGACGCCCGACGAGTTGGTAGCCGACGTCCGGGCACCGGGCGCCACGGCTCGGGCTGGCCGGGGCCGGGCAGCGGTCCCGGAACGCACCGTGCTCGCGATACCGCCAGCGGCGGCCGCCAGGGTGACGACCGCGAGCAGAGCCAGCCCACGCCGGCCAGCCCGCACCGGCTCCTTCACGCTCTCCACCGGAACGGGTGTGGCACGCGGCGCCCTCCCAGCCGCCGCGTCAAGGGCGGCGGGCGGCGGCGTGCCACCGTCCCACGGTGTGCCATCGGCCCAGATGTAGCGAGAGCCTTCCGGGGCCATGGTCATCAGGACCAACGGCCGCTCCTCGGCCAGGCCTCCGCGAGTCCCGCCCGTATAGTCCGTCGTCGCGGCGGGGCCGGAGCCCACCGGTTCCGACGGCAGGTCACGCACCGTGAACAGGGTCAGCGGCGCGCACGCGCCTACCACCAGCAGGGCGCCGACCCAGGCGACAACCCGTCTCCGGGCGGCGGAGAAGGCGGCGACCACCAGCGCGCCGAGACCGAACGCGGCGATCACGACAGGCACCGTCGCGGCGTGGACGTTGGTGACGGGCGCCCTTTCGACCGCGTACGTGAGCGTCGCGCCGCCGATCAGGAGGCAGCTGGCATGGACCAGCACGGCGCCGCGCCACCAGCGCCGCGCCACCAGCGTGGTGCCGACGCCGAGCGTGGCCGCGACCGCCTGCGCGTAGAGCATTCCCCGAGTCGTGGGAAGGTCGCCCTGCACCAGCCGATCGAGGAACGCCACCCGCGCCGCGAGCGCCCCCGCGAGCCCGAGCAGCACCACAGCCGCGGTGGCGATCCCGGCACGGCGCCGCCCGGCCGCCGACACTCCCGCTCCCGCCAGCGGCGGTGCCGCGGCGGTCGATGGCGGCTGAGCGCCGGGACCCATCGTGACGTCCCTCAACGAATGTCCTCTCGAGATGTCGTCGGCCACGGATGATGGCGGCGGGGCGCCGTAGGTGCCGTCGGGCCTCCGCGTCGGGCGGGCCGCACGACCCGCCGGAACACGTCGGCCAGGTGTCGTACGGTCGCCCGTGCGCCACAGTCGCCCGCCCGGGGCGCCGATTGTGCCAGGAATACAACGTCCACCGACAACAGGGGTGAGAGAGGACGATCTGACCCGATGACCACGCTGCCTCCGGTGGCCACGGTCGTGGCGCGGACGCCGTGGGGGGACGCGCGCGGGGTGGATCTGGGCGCGGTGCGCGTGTGGCGCGGGCTCCCGTACGCGGCGGCGCCGCTCGGGCCGGCGCGCTTCCGGCCACCACGGGCGCCCGAGCCGTGGGCGGGGGAACACGACTGCTCGGCGTTCGGCCCGACGAGCCCGCAGCTGCGGCTGCCGGGGCTGCGGGGGCCAAGACGGCGCGCCCGGGCGCCACGCGGCTCCGAGGACTGCCTTTACCTGAACGTCTGGTCGCCGGGGCCCGGCGGGCCGCCCCGACCGGTGCTGGTGTGGATCCACGGCGGCGGCTTCGTCAGCGGCGCCGGCAGCTCGTTCGACGGGGCGCGCCTGGCCGCCCGGGGCGACGCCGTCGTCGTCACGATCAACTACCGGCTCGGCCCATGGGGCCACCTCGACCTGGCACCGGACGACGCCGACCCCACCGCGCCCGCCAGCATCGGGTACAACCTGGCACTGCTCGACCAGATCGCCGCGCTGCGCTGGGTGCGCGGCGCGGTGGGCGCGTTCGGCGGCGACCCTGGCCGGGTGACCGTCTTCGGGGAGTCCGCCGGGGCGATGTGCATCGGCGCCCTGCTGGCGGCACCCGCCGCCCGTGGGCTGTTCCACCGGGGGGTGCTCCAGAGCGGCGTGGCTCACCACGTCCGGAGCCTCGCGGCCGCCGAGACCGCCCGCCACCGCTTCGTCGGGCTGCTGGACCACCCACCGGCCGAGGCGTCGACGGCCGAGCTGGTCAGCGCGGGCGAGGCGCTGCTCACCGCACTGGCGGACCCGTTCCTGCCCACCCTCGACGGTGTCGTACTGCCCGAGGCCCCGATGGCCGCCGTCGCGGGCGGGTCGGGCCGGGACGTGCCGCTGCTGGTCACGTGGTGTCGCGACGAGATCGAGCTGTTCCTGGCGCTCGCACCGGGCGTGGTGCCGGTGGCCGAGGAGGCGCGGGCGCGGGCAGTGCTCGGCGACGACCGGTGGCGGCGGCTCCTGGCCCACTACGCCGAGCACCACGGCGCCCGCGCCCGCTCCGCGCTGCTGACCGACGTGGCGTTCGCCAGGCCGGCGGCGCGCCTCGCCGACGCCGCGCACGCCGCGGGCGGCCGCGCCTGGATGCTGCGCTTCGACCACCCCGGTGCCAGCGGGCACGTCGCGCACGGCGCGGACCTGCCGCTGACCTGGGGCCGGGCCGACGCCGCGAGTCCCGACCAGGACCGGCGGGTGGCCGCGCTGTGGCAGGACATCCTGCTGGCGTTCGCCAGCTCGGGCGACCCGGCGACCCCAGCCCTGCCGCCCTGGCCCCACCACGACCCCGGCCGCCGCCCGGTCCTGCTGCTGAGTGCCTCGCCCCGGGTCGCAGAGCGCCCCGACGAGCGCCTCCACGCCGCCTGGTCCACCCTGCCGCGGCCCTAGCCAGCTCCCGCGCCGCGAACTGTGGCCGACCGCGGTGCCCCAGGACACCACCATCGGCCACGCTAGGTGATCGACGATTGAACTGTGGTCGACTGCGGTGTCCATTCGGTCGATCACCGACCACGCTTCTCCACCCGGGGCGGCCCGTTGTTGCTCGTGTGTGACAGGTAGCTCAAGACGCGATAAATCCTGCCCGCCAGGTGCATGGTGCCGAGGGTGGCGGGCGTTGTCCGTGGGGTCGGTGCGGTCGTGGGCGGAAGGAAGATCGTGAGCTCCAGGTATGTGATCATCGGCGCCGGCGCGGTGGGCGCGAGCGTCGCCGCTCAACTGACCGAGGCCGGCGTCCCGGTGCTGGTGGTCGCGCGCGGCGCGAACCTGACCGCGCTGCGTGAGCACGGGCTGCGCTACCTGCGGCCCGAAGGGGAGCGGCGGGTGGCGCTCGACGTCGCGGCCGGCCCGGACGAGGTCCGGCTGCGCGCCGGCGACGTGCTGGTGCTCGCGACCAAGTCGCAGGATGCCGAGGCGCTGCTGGCCACCTGGGCCTGGCAGCCGGTCGACGGGGTGGAGCCGGGACCCGGCAGGGCCCCGGGCGAGCCCGCCACGGCGGCCGAGGTGCTGCCCGTCGTCCTGCCGCAGAACGGGATCGACAGCGTCCGCGGCGCCCTGCGCCGGTTCGTCACCGTGATCGACACGGTGGTCGTCATTCCCGCCACGCACCTGCGTCCCGGGGAGGTCGTCTCGCCGGGGACGCCGCAGGTCGGCGGCTTCGTCCTCGGGCGGGCGCCGCGCGGTGGCGGGCCGGGGTCGGCGCACCCGGGTGACCGGGTGGCGGAGCAGGTGGCGGCCGACCTGCGGCGCGCCGGGTTCGCGACGACGGTCGTCGACGACATCGGCCGGTACAAGGCCGGCAAGCTGCTCGGCAACCTCGCCTACAACCTGGACGCGGCCGTCGGACCGGGCCCGTTGCGCGACGCCGCGGTCGCCGCCGTCGCCGACGAGGCGCGCGCCGCGTTCGCCGCGGCCGGCATCGAGCCCGCCGAGCCGATCACGGCTCCCGGCCTGGACCTGTCCGGCTGGTCGATCAAGGAGATTCCTGGCTACGAGCGCTCCGGGAGCTCCACCTGGCAGAGCCTCGCGCGCGGTGCGTCGGTCGAGTCCGACTACCTCAACGGCGAGATCGTGCTGCTCGCCCGCCTACACGGGCTCGAGGCCCCGGTGAACGCGGCGATCGCCCGCTGGATCGCCACCGCCGCCCGCACCGGCGCGGCACCGTCGTCGCTCGGCGAGGCCGAGCTCGCCGCCGTGCTCGCCGCCGCCGGCCGCCCGCTCCCCGTCACGACGGCGACATCGGCCGCGGCATCGGCGACGGTGGGTGGCGACGCGGTCGGCAGCGACGCGGTCGGTGACGGCCCGGCGCCAGTCGCCGCCGTCCTCGTCGACCCCGAGCGGCTGCACAAGGAGCTGACCGCCGCCGACTCGCCGCTGCTGCTCGACGTCCGCTGGGCGCTCGGCGACCCGAACGGGCATGACCACTACCGCGCCGACCACCTGCCGGGCGCGGTCTACGTCGACCTGGAGACCGAGCTCGCCGCGCCGGCGGCTGTCCCCGGCGGGCGCCATCCGCTGCCCGACGCGGCGGCGCTGACCGTCGCCGCCCGCCGCTGGGGCCTGACCGCCGGTCGGCGGGTCGTCGTCTACGACGACAACGGCGGTCAGTCGGCCGCACGGGCCTGGTGGCTGCTGCGCTGGGCCGGCGTCGGCGACGTGCGCATCCTCGACGGCGCACTCGCTGCCTGGCGCGCCGCCGGCCTGCCGCTGGAGACCGGGGATGTGGTCCCGGCGCCGGGTGACGTACTGCTGCGCGGCGGCGCGCTGCCGACGCTGGACGCCGCGGGGGCGGCGCGGGTCGCCGTCGAGGGGATCCTGCTCGATGCCCGGGCCGGCGAGCGCTACCGCGGTGAGCTCGAGCCCGTCGACCCGCGCGCCGGCCACATCCCGGGCGCCCGCAGCGCCCCGACCGCGGCGAACCTCGACGAGCACGGCCGGTTCCTGCCGGCGGAGGAGCTGCGTGCCCGGTTCGCCGCCCTCGGCGCCGGCGAGGGCACAGGTGTCGTCGGTGTCTACTGCGGCTCCGGCGTCACGGCCTCCCACGAGCTCGCGGCGCTGGCCGTCGCCGGGATCGACGCCGTGCTCTACCCCGGGTCGTGGTCGGACTGGTCGTCCGACCCGGACCGCCCGGTCGCGACCGGAGCGAGCTGACCGGACCGGGACCGCCCATCCGGACGCGGGCGGCGGAACCGGGCGCGGGCGGCGACGGCGTGAACGAAGGAAGCGGAAGGCGATTCCGGTTGTCGTATCATCCGGAGCGCGATTCCGCTTGTCGCCCGCCTCTCGTCCGCCCGCGAACGGAGCCCCATGTCCGCCGAACCCGGCAGTCGCCGCCCTGGCAGCGCCGCGTCTTCAGGCCCCGACGCCGCCGCAGGCGAGCGCCCAGCCGCCGGCGCGCACCCGCGTCCGCGCACCCGCGGGCGCGGCAACACAACGGTGATCTTCGTCACGCTCGCGCTCGGCGCGTCCGCGTACACGGTGCTGCAGTCGCTGGTCCTCCCAGCGCTGCCCGTGATCCAGCACGATCTGCACACCTCGCAGGCGACGGTCTCGTGGCTGCTGACCGCGTTCCTGCTCTCCGCGTCGATCGCCACGCCGATCCTTGGCCGCATCGGCGACCTGTTCGGCAAGCAGCGGATGCTGCTGGTCGTCTTCGCCGCGCTCAGCATCGGCTCGCTGATCTCGGGGCTGACCGACTCGATCGGCCTGCTCATCCTCGCCCGGGTCATCCAGGGCTTGGCCGGCGGGATCTTCCCGCTGGCGTTCGGCATCATCCGCGACGAGTTCCCGCCCGCCAAGGTCCCCGCCGCGATCGGCCTGATGTCCGGCATGCTCGGCATCGGCAGCGGCCTGGGCGTCGTGCTCGCCGGCCCGATCGTCGAGGGGCTGGGCTGGCACTGGCTGTTCTGGTTCCCGCTGATGGTGTCCGGGCTCTCGCTGATCGCCACGATCTTCTTCATTCCCGAGTCGCCGGTGCGGGCGACCGGCTCGGTGAACCTGCCGGCCGCGGGCGCGCTCGCCGCGTGGCTGGTGGCGTTGCTGCTCGGTCTGTCCAAGGGCTCCACCTGGGGCTGGGCATCGAGCGGCACGATCGGTCTGTTCGCCGCCGCGGTCGCGCTGTTCGGTGTGTGGGTGCTGGTGGAGAGCCGCTCGGCGGTGCCGCTGATCGACCTGCAGGTGATGCGGATCCCGGCGGTCTGGTGGACGAACGCCGCCGCGCTGCTGCTCGGCATCGGGATGTACGCGACGTTCATCGTCGTACCGCCGCTGATGCAGACGCCGAAGAGCGTCGGCTACGGCCTCGGCGCGTCGGTGACGCTCTCCGGCCTGTACATGCTGCCGGGCACCGTCGCGATGCTCGTCCTCGGCGTCCTGATCGGCCGGATCACCGACCGGTTCGGCTCGAAGGTGCCGCTGGTGGTCGGCTCCGTGGTCGCCGCGGCGGCCTGCGCGCTGCTGGTCGTCGATCACGGCTCGCCGTGGAACTTCATCGTGATGTCGGGCGTGCAGGGCATCGGCATCGGCCTGGCGTTCTCCTCGATGGCCAACCTGATCATCCAGTCCGTCCCGATCGAGACGACCGGCGCCGCCACCGGCATGAACGCCAACATCCGCACCATCGGCGGGTCGATCGGCAGCGGCATCGTCGCGAGCGTGCTTGCCTCCGGCGGCCTGCCCGGCGGGTACCCGAAGGAGTCCAGCTACGTCACCAGCCTGGTGCTGCTGGGCGTGGCGACGCTGGTCGCGGCGCTGGCCGGCGCGCTGGTCCCGACCATGCGGGCCAGATCGGGCCGAACCGGGGGGACGACGAGCTCGCCGGTGCCCGCCGGGGCGGCCGGCGAGGCCGTGGCCGCTTCGGCGGCGAGTTGATCGGGCGCGGGCCTAGGCTGGTGGCATGAGCTCGGTGGCCTCCGTGGCCTCGCTGACGCCGGCCCCGGCGTCCGGCACATCGGGACCGGGGGCGGCGTCGCCGCGGGCCGAACGGCTGCGCTGCGACGCGGCCCGCAACCGGGAGCGGGTGCTGGCCGCCGCGATGGAGCTCTACCGGGAGCACGGCGGCGCCTTCACCGTCGAGGAGGTCGCGAGCCGTGCCGGCGTCGGGATCGGCACCGTCTACCGGCGCTTCCCGACGAAGAACGCGCTGCTCGACGAGCTGGCCCGCCCGTTCTTCGAGCAGCTGCTGACGACGGCGCAGGTCGCCTACGCCCACCCGGAGCCGGCCGAGCGGCTCGAGGTGTTCGTCCGGGCGATGGCCGAGCAGCACGCCACCGACGGCATCCGCTCGGGCCGGCTGTGGGACCCGGCTGTCGCCCGGCCGCTGCGCGACGAGTACGTGCGCACCGTCGAGCTGATCCTCGCGGACGGGCGCGCCGCCGGTCGGGTCCGCTCGGACGTCGGCCCCTATGACGTCGGCGTGCTCATCTGGACGCTGCACGGCCTCATCGACGCCACCCACCACGCCGCCCCGGTGATCTGGCACCGGTACCTGGAGCTGCTCCTCGACGGCCTGCGCCCCGGTGGCGAGCACCCGCTGGCGACCCGCCCCATCGCGCAGGCCGACTGGGAGGACCTCGTCGCGGCCGGCCCGGTCCTGCGCCTCGGCTGACGCCACCGGCCCCGGGCCAGAGCAGGCGGCGGGCGGCGGGCGGCTGGCAGGGGTCAGGGGACGGCGACGACCTCCTTGCCGAGCGGGAGGAGCGACACCGGGATCAGCTTGAAGTTGGCCAGGCCCAGCGGGATGCCGATGATCGTCAGGCAGAGCAGGAACCCGGTGACGAGGTGGCCGAGCGCCAGCCACCACCCGGCGAAGATCACCCACAGCACGTTGCCGACGAGCGACGGCGCGCCGGCCTCCGGGTCGTCGACCACCGTCCGGCCGAACGGCCAGAGCGCGTAGTTCGCGATCCGCAGCGACGCGATCCCGAACGGGATCGTGATGATCAGGATGAAGCAGATCAACGCGGCGACCGCGTAACCGATCGCCATCCACAGCCCGCACAGCACCAGCCAGATCAGGTTCAGCACGAGGCGCATCGCGTCCTCCTCTCCCCGGCGTTCCCCGTCATGGGTGTTCCCCCGCGTCCCGCCGGCCGCCGCGACCATCGGTCCGACTACGGCGGCCGGTCCGACTACGGCGGCCATTCCCGACGCGGTCGTCACTATTGTGGCCACCGATCGCGACGTCCACACCGATGTCCGGCATCCGTCAGTGAGTCCGCCCGGCGGGCGCCCCCAGGATGCCGTCCGGCGGTATGTCCGGGCCGTCGCGGGTACAGGGGAATCATGAGCGACTCGTTCACCCCGCCGGCGGCCGAGCGGGAACCGAGAAGCCGCGCCGGATCGAGGCCCATCCGACCACGGCAGAGCCCCGCGCCGCGCCCGTCGTGGTGGCTCGCGGACTGGCGAGCCTCGCCATCGGCCGCGCGCGCCCGCGCGGAAGCCGTCGAGGACCGCGCCGTCCTGGACCTCGACGTCCAAGACTTCGACGTCCARGACTTCAGTGGCAACGACGTCGACGGCGAGGACTTCGACGCGCCGCTGTTCGCCGTGACCGAGCCGGCTCCGGTCGCCGTGACCGAGCCGACTCCGGCCGAGCCGGGACCACACCCCGATCCGGGCCCCCACCTGCCGCCCGACCCCACACCGCCGCAGCCGCCGCACACCCGGCCCACGCGCCGCGGCCGCGGCGGCACCCGGTCGGCCAACACCAGGTCACACGGGACGCGGGCCACCCTGTGATGGCCGGCGCCTCCACCGGCCGAGGCGCCGGCGACCCCGGTTCGTGCGATGTCTGCGTCGTTGGCGCCGGACCGGCCGGGCTGCTGGTGGGGCTGCTGCTCGCCCGCGCGGGAGTGCGGGTGACGGTGCTGGAGAAGCACGCCGACTTCCTGCGTGACTTCCGCGGTGACACCGTCCACCCGTCCACCCTCGACGTGCTCGACGACCTGGGGTTGGGCGACCGGGTCGACGCCCTGCCGGGCCGGCCGGTGCGCGAGCTGACCGCGACCTTCGCCGACGGCACCTACCGGGTCGCCGACTTCTCCCGGCTGCGCGTCACCCACCCTTATGTGCTCTTCCTGCCACAGTGGGACCTGTTGGAGATGCTCGCCGCGGCCGCCGCGGAGTATCCGACCTTCCTGCTGCTGCGGTCCCACGAGGCCACCGGCCTGATCTTCGACACACCGGGAGGACCGGCCCGCGGGGTCGTGGCGGCCGCTCCCGCCGCGCTGCCGGACGGGCCGGGGGCCGCGCCCCGCCAGGTCGAGATCCGCGCCMGGCTGGTCATCGGGGCGGACGGGCGGTATTCGACGGTGTGCGCGGCTCTCGACGCGGCCGGGCGGCCACTCACCCGCCAGGAGTTCGGCGCGCCGATGGACGTGCTGTGGTTCCGGCTGCCGCGCTGGCCCGACGACCCGGAGGGAGTCGCCGTACAGGTTGGCGCCGGCCGGCTGCTGGTGCTCATCGACCGCGGCCACTACTGGCAGACGGCGTACCTCATCCCGAAGGGCGGCAAGGAGGCGACGCTCGCGACCGGTACGGATGCGCTACGCGCCGGCGTCGCCGCGCTCGCGCCCTGGCTCGCGGGCCGGGTCGGCGCGCTCGTCGAAGCCGACGACGTCGCCTTCCTGCCGGTGCGGGTCAACCGGCTACGCCGCTGGCATTCCCCCGGCGTGCTGCTCATCGGTGACGCGGCGCACGCGATGTCGCCGGTCGGCGGGGTCGGTATCAACCTGGCGGTGCAGGACGCGGTCGCGGCGGCGCGGATGCTCGCCGCCCCGCTGCGTTCCAGCGTCGGGACGGACGAGATGACGAGGGTGCTGCGCGCCTTCCAGCGCCGCCGGTGGTTCCCGGCCGCGGGCACCCAGCTGTTGCAGCGCGGACTCGGCCGCGGCCTGATCGGCCCGGCACTCGCCGCCGACGTGCCGGTGCGAGCTCCGCTGCCGGTCCGCGTACTGGATCGTCAGCCGGTTCTGCGGAGCCTCGCCGGTCGCCTGGTCGGCGTCGGCCTGCGCCCCGAGCACGTAGACACACCCGTGCCGCGCGACCTGCCAACGTCCGTACCAGCCTCGCCGCGCTAGGCCAGGAAGCGCGGCGATTGACCGAACCTGCGCAGATCTTGTGGCCGGGCCGCCGTCGGCAGGGGCCTGATCGCCATCTGTGCACTCCAGTGGTCGTGATCCGGTCCCGCGGACAGCCATCGGAGGGCGGAAACCGCGATCAGCGACCGGCGCGGCAACCTGCTCAGGCTAAGCGCCGGGATCACCGGCAGGGGTAACACGGTCGGAGCGCGGCGGAGGTAGGACCAGGTCTGCTCGCTACACGCACGCTCACCCCGGCTGCACGGGCAACCTGGCCGATGGTCCACGTCTCGGCGGGCGGCTTCATGCTTCGACGCTAGAGCCTGACACAGTGACAGGATCAAGCGCGCGCAGCCCGGGCGAAGGTAACGATCCGGCCACCGTGCCGTCGGTCCCCACGATGGGATCCGAGTCACCATCTGGTACGTAGTTCGCCATTTCGGCGCGGGCACTGACCGACCAAGGCGCGGAGGTACGGCACCGCATTCCGCGGCTACGCAGGCCGCGCCACCTCGCCACCTCGCCGCCGCGCCGCCGCGCCGCCGCGCCGCCGCGCCGTGGCTGCTCGCGGCCAGCGGCCAGGACCCTCGCGAGTCCGGAGGCGCGCGTCTCGTTGGGCTCCGCCGTCGATGCCATTTGCCGGCCGTCGACGTCAGCTCACGGCCGTCGACGTCCGTTCACGACGTCGGATCGGCTTCGCCGATCGGGGAAGGGTCCCGGGCCGTGTCGGCGGGGGTCATGTCGTCGCGCAGGCCCTTGAAGGACGGGTGGCGCAGCCGGGCGTCGGGGGTCCAGTGCGCGTACTCGACCTCGGCGACCAGCTCGGGGCGCACCCAGACGGCCTTGCGGGCACGCGGCGCCGGCACGTCGAGGAACGGCGGGGTGTCCTGCCGCAGCGGCTCCAGCAGCCCGGCGAGCAGATCGAGGATGGCGTCGGAGAAGCCCGTCCCGACATGTCCCGCGTACCGGAACGCGATCCCGGCACCGACCTCGGCACCGGGCTCGCCGCCCTCCGCCCCGCCGGCATCCGCCCGGCCGGAACCCGGGCCGCCGGAGTTCGGACCGCCGGGGTCCGCGATGCCGACGAGCAGTGAGCCGATGCGGCCCTCCCGCCTGCCCGCGCCCGGCTCCCAGCCGCCGATCACCACGGTCTGGGTACGGATGTTCTTCGTCTTCACCCAGTCCGCGCCGCGCCGGCCGGGCTGGTAGACCGACGAACGGCGCTTGGCGATGACGCCCTCCAGGCCGGCGGCGGCGCTCGCGCGCAGCACCTCCGGCCCGTCGCCCGGCAGCGTGTCCGACAGTGTCAGCCCCGGGGACTGGCCGGCCGGGAACTGGGCAGCCGCGAGCTGGGCCAGCAGCGCGCGCCGCTCGTCGAAGGACAGGCCGGTCGTGGGGTGCCCCTCGAGGAAGAGCAGGTCGAAGACGAGGTAGCTCACCGGGATCTGGCGGGCCAGCCGGCGGGCCGCGGCCGCGTCGGCGACGTGGATCCGGTGTGCCAGCAGGGAGAAGTCGGGCCGGCCGTCGGGCCCGAAGGCGACGATCTCGCCATCGAGGACGGCCTGCGTCGCGCCGAGCGCGGCCCCGACCGGCCGCAGCTCCGGGAACGCGGCGGTCACGTCGCGCCCGGTCCGGCTGCGGGCCCGAACCCGGCCGCCCTCGACGAACGCGAGCACCCGCATCCCGTCCCACTTGACCTCGTACGCCCACTCGGGCCCCGACGGCAGCGGGCCGGCGACGGCGTACATCGGCTCCAGCGCGGCCGGCATCGGCTCCCGGGCCGGATCCTCGGGCGGGTCCATCCGGTGCACCATCCAGTCGTCCGGCCCGTACGGCGCGCCGCGGCGCCGGCTCCCCGCGCCGGCCTCCCGCCCCGACCGGCCTCCGGCACGGAAGAAGACGTAACGGCCGCGCACGCGTWCGCCGCTCAGCACGACCCTCACCTTGTCCGCGTCCCAGCTCTCCAGCTCATAGGTGCCGCGGTCCCAGATCTTCACCGCCCCGCCGCCATACTCTCCACGCGGGATGTCGCCGGCGAAGTCCGCGTACTCGATCGGGTGGTCCTCGGTCTGCTTCGCCAGGTGGTTGGTGTGCGGGTCGACGGGCAGGCCCTTCGGCACCGCCCACGAGACGAGCACCCCGTCGCGTTCCAGTCGCACGTCCCAGTGCAGCGCCCGCGCGTGGTGCTCCTGGATGACGAAGGTGTCGCCCCGCCCCGCCTGGTCGTCACCCGTGTGGTCGACCGCGTCGCCGTCCTCGTTCCCACCCGCGGGCGTCTCCACCGACTCAGCCGACGGTGCCGACTCAGCCGACGGTGCCGACTCGGCCGACGGCGTCGTCCCAGCCGGCGGTGCCGTCCCAACCGGCGGCGGTGACTCGTCCTGATCCGCCGGCGGCGTGGACGCGTCCAGCGAGGGAGCGGTGGGAATCGGCTCGGGGGTGCGCGCCGGGTCGCGCCGGGCGCGGTAGGCGTCCAGCGAACGCGGCTTCTCCGGCGTCACGCGCCCCACCCGTCCTTTCCCGGCGCCACCGCCGTCACCCCCGATGGCACCCGGCCACCTCCCGCGGGAACGCCCGTCGAGAAGCACGCCTTCTCCCCGCACCCGGCAGGGAAACGCGCTTGGGCACCACGTCCCCACAAGGAAACACACCGCGACCGGGCAGGCGGGCCCTGGTGCGCGGCCCGCCGCGGCGGGCCGCACGCGGGTTCCGGTACAAAGACGCGGTCCGCTCTTTGTCGTGGCAAATGCGAACGAGGTCTGTCATGTCGGACTCCGCCGTTCTGCAGGTGCTCATCGGGCTTGCCCTGGTGTTCGCCGTCTTCAGTGTCGCCGTCTCCCGGGTGAACGAGGCCGTGCTTGGCTTCTTCAACTACCGGGGACGCCAGCTGGAGGCCGAGCTACGCCGCCTCGCCTCGGAGGCCGTCCATCCCCGGGCCCTGCCCCAGGACGGCGCGGGGCGCGCGCGTGACATCACCGCCGAGCTGCTGGACGGCCCGCTGCGGGCCCTGCGGGCAGGCGGGGGCTCCAGCGTCTCCGCCGTCGGCGAGGCGCCACCGGCCCGCGGCTGGTTCGGCGCCGTTCGGCGAGCCCGCGACCTGCGGCTGCCGACCTACGTCTCGTCGACGGCGTTCGCGCGGGCCGTGCTCGAACTTGTCGAGCCGCCGGCGCGCGCCCTGCTGCACCGCGCCAGTCCCGCCGAGCTCGCGAGCGTCTTCCCCAGCGACGTCACGGACGAGCAGCGCGCTGCCTACACGGCCGCCTACCGCGCCGCCTACGACAGCCTGACCCCGGCGACCGCCCAGGCGCTGAACGCGGCCATGCCCGCTTCCAGCGAGGCCGGCCGCACGGTCACCACCGCGATCGTCGCGCTCCTGGCCCAGTCGCCGGACACGGCGATGCTGCCGCTGGGCGCGGAGATCGCCCTGCTGCCGGAGTCACCGCTCAAGATCGCGCTGACCGCGACCGCCGCACGGGCGGGCGCCGACCGGGACAAGTTGGTCGCGGAGCTCGCCCAGTGGTACGACGGCGCGATGGACCGGCTCTCCGGCTGGTACAAGCGCCGGATCGGCAAGTTCCTGCTGGTCTACGCCGTCGCGCTGACCGTCGCCTTCAACCTGGACGCGATCGGCCTGACCCGGGCGCTCTGGCAGGACAGCGCGCTGCGCGCGGTCGCCGTCTCCTCCGCCGAGACCCACGTACAGGCATCCACTCCCGCCGGTGGGGACGGCCCGTCCGGCGACGGCGCCGACGAGACGGCGGTCGAGGCGGTACGCGACATCGGCGCACTGCAGCTGCCGTTCGGCTGGACCCGGGCCGACGCGGCCACCGATCCCCGGGCCCTTCCCGACGACGCCGGCGGCTGGGCGCTGAAGGTGCTCGGCTGGCTGGTCGCCGCGGCGGCCCTGACCGTGGGGGCGCCGTTCTGGTTCGACCTGCTCGGCCGCCTCGTCAACATGCGCTCGGCCGGCCCCAAGCCGAAGCCCGCGGCCTAGCCTCCGAAGCCGAGCACCCCGGCCGGGCCGAAGCCGGTCAGGCCGGGGTGAAGGTGACGGGCAGGCTCGCCAGTCCCCGCATCCAGAGGGACTCCTCCCAGCGCAGCTCGGCCGCGGGTACGGCCAGGCTGAGGTCGGGGAGCCGGTCGAGCAGGACCTCGATGGCGGTCTCGGCGATGACCTCGGACAGCTCCTGCGCCGGGAACGGGCAGCGATGCGGGCCGTGGCCGAACGCCAGGTGCGCCTGGTTGCCGCCGACGCTGGCCGCCTGGTCCGGGCGGATGTGCGGGTCGGCGTGCGCGGCGGCGATGCTGAGCACCAGCATGTCGCCGGCCTGGACCTGGTAGCCGCCCAGCTGGCAGGTCCGGGCGGCCCAGTACGCGCTCAGGTTCGCGAGTGGGGGATCCTCCCAGAGGACCTCGCCCATCGCCTGTCCGACGCTGCGCCGGCCGCCGGCGAGCGTCATGGCGAACCGGGCGTCGGTGAGCAGCAGCCGCACCGTGTTGCCGATCCAGTAGGCCGTCGGCTGCTGCCCGGCGGTGAGCACGTACTGCATGTCCTCGACGAGCTGGTCGTCCGGCGCCGCCAGCGGGTGGTTGACCATACCGGAGGCGACGTCGAACGTCGGCCGCTCGCGCCGCTGCCGGATCAGGTCCTGCATCCGGGCCAGCAGCCGTCCGTAGGCGACCGGCGCCTCGGCCGTGAGGTCCATCAGCACGATGAGGTCGCGCACCACGGCCGACGCCTCGTCCAGCGGGATGCCCAGCAGCCAGCACACGACGTGCACGGGCATCCGCAGGGCGAACTCGCTCATCAGCTCGGCCCGGCCCGTGGCGGCGAACTCGTCGATCAGCAGGTCGGCGATCCGCTCGCAGCGCGACCGCAGCTCGAGCTGGTCGACGGCACCCAGCGCGTCGTGCAGCACGGTCGAGCGGCGTTCGTGTTCCTGGCCGCCCGACCTCATCACCGCCGCGCTGCCGAGGATCCACTGCAGCGACCAGTCCGCCGGGACGAGGTCGAGCGCGTTCCACGGCGTCTGCCGGTCGAACACCTCCGGGCGGGTCAGGACGTAGTGCATCTCCCGGTAGCTGAGCACCAGCCAGACCGGGAGGTCGCCCTCGAGCAGCGCCGGGGCCACCGCGCCGTGCCGGGCCCGCAGCTCGCGGAAGAACCCGGCCGCGTCCCGGTGGAACTCGTCGCCGTAGAGCCGGGCGGCGCCCACGTGCGCCGGGTAGCGGCTGGCCAGGACGGACGCGCGGTCCATGGCGGTGGTCAGATCAGTCATCGGGTCTCCCCCAACCCTCGAAGAGCCCGTCAGGAACCGAGGCCGGCCGGCGCACCATGCGCGGCCGGCGCACCATGCGCGGCCGGCGAGCCGTGCGCGGCGGTGGACAGCGCCAGCACATGGTCGACGAGCCCGATCAGGACCGCCTTGCTCGACTCGCGAGCACGGGCGTCGCAGTCGATCAGCGGCACCTCGGGACTGAGCGACAGCGCGTCGCGCACCTCGTCGAGCGAGTGGGCCGGCGCGCCGAAGTTGTTGCGGGCGACGACGAACGGCACCTTCTGGTGCTCCAGCCGGTCGATCGCGTACCAGGAGTCCTGGACCCGGCGGGTGTCGACCAGCACGACGGCGCCGAGCGTGCCGGCGAACAGCCGGTCCCACAGGAACCAGAACCGCTCCTGGCCCGGCGCCCCGAACAGGTAGAGCACAAGGTGGTCGTCGAGGCTGATCCGGCCGAAGTCGAAGGCGACCGTCGTGGTGTTCTTGCCTCGCAGCCCCGCGGTGTCGTCGATGCCGACGCCGGCCTCGGTCATGACCTCCTCGGTGGACAGCGGGCGGATCTCGCTGACCGCCCGCACCATCGTGGTCTTGCCGACACCGAACCCGCCGACGACGACGATCTTCAGGCCTTCGCGGACCGTCTCGCGCAGCGGCGCCAGCATCCGCGGCTCGGCGGGCTCGCCGCGCCCCGGGAAGAAGGCGGACCCGGCCCGCGGCGAGGCGGCCGTCCTAGAGCCGGCGGAGTCCAACGAGCACCTCTCTCAGCAACTCGGGGTGGGCGTACGGGAGTTCGACCGCCGAGCGGCGCGGCGCGGACCTGGCCGGCTGGCGGACCATGATGCGGCCGGCGTCGAGCAGGTCGCACAGCAGGATCCGGGTGACGCTGATCGGCAGGCGCAGGTGGGCCGCGATCTCCACGACGGCCCGCGCGGAGCGGCAGAACCGCAGGATGCCGGCGTGCTCCGACTGCATCCCCGGGCTGGGGTCGCACTCGGCGATGACGAGGGTGACCAGGTCGAAGGTGTCGACGTCCGCCCGGCTGCGCCCACCGGTGATCGTGTAGAGCCGGTCCGGGTTCTCCCGGTCGATGTTGCCGCGGGTCACGCCGGAGCCACCGTGGCCCTCAGGTCGCGGGCCGGCGCGCTGAGGTACTCGCCGATCTGCTCGACCAGCTCGTTCATGTTGTGGCCGATCACGCCCGCGTCGGCGTCCTCGGTGGCGATGACCGCGAGATGGGCGCCCTCGCCGGCCTCGACGATGAACAGCAGGCCGCCGTGGAACTCCGTCATGGACTGGCGGACCCCGCCGGTGCCGTCGCCGAACTCGGCGGACGCGCCGTGCGCGAGGCTCTGGATGCCCGACGCGATGGCCGCCAGTTGGTCGGCCGCGTCGACGGTGAGCCCGGAGGTGCGGCACATCTTCAGACCGTCCCGCGACAGCACCAGCGCGTGCCGGGCGCCCGGGGTGCGTTCGAGGAGGCTCTCGAGCAGCCAGTCGAGGTCGCGTTCGTTGGTCTTCATCATCGGGTCGCGGGGCCGCCGCGGGTCCGCTGCCCACGGCAGGTCGGCCCCTGCCTCCTATCTGGCTGGGTCGGTTGCTGGGTCGGCGGTGCCGGTGTCCTGCGCCGGCGGCTGGCCGGCGGTGCCGGCCGGGCCGGTGTCGGCGGACCGGGCCCGCGCGCCCGCCTGCTGGAAGGCGCCGAACCGCGCGCCGGGCGACGTCGTGGCCGCGGTCGGCCGGCTGGCCTCATCGGCGGGAGGGCCGTCCGGGGGAGCCGTCAGTGCCGCCACCGTGCGCGCGGAGCCGGCGAGCGTCTCGCCGCGGCCCCGCTTCGGCAGCGGATCCGGCTCGCCCGGCTGGCGCGCCGCCGCGCGCGCCGGAAGCGCCGCGGGTTCGCTGGGCTGCGCCGCCGCCGGCTGCCGGCCACTCTGCCCGGCGCCCGCCTGCCCCGCCGCCGCCGGCGCGTGCGCCCCGGGCAGCGGCGTGCCCTCCGGTCGCGGCTGGGTGATGAGCTGGCGGGGGACGATGACGATCACGCCGGTGCCACCGCGGGACGAGGGGCGGAAGGACACGGTGAGCCCGTACTTGCGGGCGAGCGAGCCGACGACGGCCAGGCCCAGGCGGGTGCCGGAAAGCGTGGTCAGGTCGAGCGCCTCGGCCGAGACGGCCCGCTCCGCCCGCCGCAGCGCCGCCGGGCCCATGACCAGGCCGCCGTCCTCGATGGTGACGACGATGCCGGCCTGGACCTCTTCGACGTAGACGTGCACCTCCTCCGACGGCGGGGAGAAGCTGGTCGCGTTGTCCATCAGCTCGGCGAGGGCGTGCATGACACCCTCGGCCGCGTAGCCGGCGACGGCGGCGGTGCAGGTCGAGTGCAGCCGGACCCGCTGGTAGGCGCTGATCCGCCCGAGCGCGCCGCGCAGGATGCTCTCCATGACGATCGGCTTGGTCCAGCGCCGGCCGGAGCGGGCGCCGGTGAGCACCGCGATGGAGTCGGCGAGCCGGCCGGCCTGGGAGACGCTGTGGTCGAGGCGCAGCAGGTCACCGAGGACCTCCTCGCTGTGCCGGTCCTCCATGTCCCGCAGGTCGGCGAGCATGCTGGTGGCCAGCGCCTGGACCCGGCCGGCGGCGTTCGCGCAGGCGGCCATCGCGGCGGCGCGCATCCGTTCGCCGCGGCCGACCTCCTCGGCCAGCGTCCGCAGGATCCGCTGCTCGGCGGCGTCGGACGGCGCCGGCCCGCCGCCCGCCAGCGCCTCCTGCGCCGAGATGCCGTCGCGCAGCTGAGCGACGATCTTCGGCAGGGTGTCGTCGGCGAGCTGGGTGAGCTCGGCTGCCCGTCGCTCGGCCTGGGCGTCGAGGGCCGCCACCCGGTCGGCGAGCCGCGCCGTGCCGGCCGCCTGGCGGATCGCGAGGACGACGGTCACGGCCGCGGCGGCCAGGCCCACGAGCACCGCGACACTGACCGAGGCCCGCGCGGACGACGGGGTCATCGCGATCGCGCACAGCGCGGCGACGGCGATGACCAGCAGCGCGGTGAGCAGCACGGTGCGGTTCGGGCCGGCGACGGGCTGGCGGCGCGCGGACGTGCCGGCCGAGAAGGTGTCGGCCCGCCCGCGAGCGGGCCCGAGTACACGTGGCATCGCGATCAGTTCCTCGTCCACATCGTCGTCCCGATCGTCGTCCCGGCCGCCCGGGCGGCCGCGCCGGCGGCGCACGCCCGGACCGGCGCGGCAGTGAGGCCGCCCGTCAAAAACTCTGGATTCACGGCCTCTGGATTCACGGCTGAGCGCGGCGGGTGCGCGGGCCGGCGCGGAATGCGCGACAGAGGCACAGCGCGCCCCGCAGGCTTTCTCGACACCGCGACCACTCCTCGGCCATCCCCCCGGACACGCAATGGAGCCGGCCGGCCGCGTGGGGCGTTTGACCCGGTGCGGGCGTTGGTCCCCTGTGCCGTCCGTCACCCGATGCTAGGGAGACCACGCGCACGGGCCCCATTCAGCCAGCGCCGCCACTGGCCGGCCGACCAGGGCCGAGTGGGTGACATGTGTTCACGTTGTTTCGCCGATGGACGCCGCGTTTCGATGCCCATCTCGCGGGGGGCCTGGATTTGGCAACCGGTAATAATCGGGTGATTACTCTGAACATCAGCACCGACTTGCCCCGGAATAGTCGTCGTGGGTGATCCTCGACGCGCATCCGGGACATTTCGCCAGCACCGCCGCGGCGCTCGCGCACTTGAACCTGGACAAATCGGGACCTTTGGTCTTAAGCGGCGTTCCCCGTCCGCCGGCCGCGCTGATCCCCGCCATCCAGGGCGCCATCGTCACAGGCAGCGACTGTCGGCGGGCGCGCCCACGGTCGCGAATGAACGATCTTGGGTCGCGCCACAACACCGAAGGCCACGCGGGAGACACGTCCGGTGTGCCGAGGTTTTCTCCTCGTTGCGTCGACGGCCAACCGTCGTCCCGGGGCGGTCGCCGAGCGCGGCCGGGCGCCTGAAAGCCCCGGTGGGCGGCCACTCGGACGAGCGGGCGGCCCACTCCGCCTCGGTGACGGTGAGTTCGGACGACGTGGCTTCGCGGGAGCTGGTGCGGCGGACTGTGGTTCGGCGGAATGGGTTCGGGCGTCAGCGACGCAGCAGGCGACCGGGGCCGCCCGGAACGACACGCATGGCGTCGGCCGGGGGGCGCCGGCCCGGCGGGAAGAGCGCGAGGACCGACCCGCCGAACCCGCCGCCGACCATCCGCGCGCCGGCCGCGCCGAGGTCCCGCAGGCGGGCCACCGTCTCCTCCACCTCGGGCACCGACACGTCGTAGAGGTCACGCAGGCTGGCGTGCGACGCGTCGAGCACCCGGCCGAGCTCCGGCAGGTCGCCAGCGCGCAGCGCCGCCACCGCGCCCCGGACCCGCTCGTTCTCCGCCAGCACGTGGCGCACCCGGCGGCCCAGGGGCTCGGGCAGCCGACCGGGCGCGTCCGGGTCCGCCTCGCGCAGCGAGCTGATCCCGAGCAGCTCGCAGGCGCGGGCGCACTCGGCCCTGCGGGTGTTGTAGCCGGACGCCGCGATCGCGTGCCGGACCCCGGAGTCGACCGTCACGAGCCGCCACCGGCCCAGGTCGAGACGCACCGCCTCGACGCCCGCCGGCACCGCCGCCGGACCGCCGCCCGTCCGGCCGGCACCGACCTGCCAGCGCCCCGGCGGGCGAGGCACGGCCCGCGCGGAAGGCGCCGCGGGCGCGGGCGGCGGTGCGGACGCGGGCGGCGGCCCTGGAGCGGGTGCCACCGCGGGGTCGGGAGCGGGCGCGCCGACGGGCGCCTGATCACCCGTGGGCACCTGACCGGCGGCCACGCCGGCGGCCGGGTTGGCGGCCACGTCGGCGGCCAGGGCCTGGATGTCCAGGCACAGGGCGTGGCCGGGCCGGCCGAACAGCGACGCGGTCTGGTCGAGCAGCCCGGTACGCGCGCCGACCCACTCGTTCTCCACCCGGGACAGCAGCCGGGCGAGCTGGCGGCGGTCCGGCTCGTCGTGCCCGCTGTGCGCCAGCAGCGCGAGCGCCAGCGCGACCTCGAGCGCCGCCGACGACGACAGGCCCGCGCCCCGGGGCAGCGTGCCGGTGACCGCCAGGCGCGCGGGCCGGACGGGGTATCCGGCCTCGGTGAGCAGGGCGACCACTCCGCGGGCGAACGAGCGCCAGCCCTCGGCGCGCGGGGGCACGGAGGCCGGGAACACGTCGTGCGAGCCGATGTCGACCGCGTGCACCCGCATCATGCCGTCCAGCGAAGGCCGTGCCCGCACCGTGACACCCAGCTCGATCGCGAACGGCAGGCACAGGCCGTCGTTGTAGTCGGTGTGCTCACCGACGAGGTTGACCCGGCCCGGCCCGAAGGCCACCGCCGTCACGGCCCCCCACCCGCCCCGGCCGGCGGGCCGGCCGCGGCGCACCCGGGACCGGCGCGGCGCGTCCACCGGCCCGTCCAGCTCGTCAGGCCCGTCCAGCTCGTCAGGCCCACCCAGCTCGCCCGGCCCACCCAGATCGCCCGGCTCCTGGCGAGAGGGCGAGCCGGAACCGGCTGACGCGGCACCCGCTGTCCTGGCGCCACCTCCCCCGGCGACCTGGCCGTCCGTCACGCATATGCGAACGCCCGGCATCCGCGAGACGATCCGCTGGCCCACCTGCGTGCGTCTCGCCGCGCCTCCGAGCCCGCCTAACCGGCGGCGCGCAGCAGGGCGGCGGCGCGCTCGGGCTCGACGTCGTTGATGTAGACCCCCATCGCGGACTCGCTGCCAGCGAGGTACTTGAGCCTGTCCGGGGCGCGCCGGTTGGAGAACACGCGCAGCCGCAGGTGTGCCCAGCGCCGGCCGGCCCGCACGGGGGCCTGCTCCCAGGCGGCGACGTAGGGCATCTTCACGCCGAGGACCCGGTCGAAACGGCGCAGGACATCCAGGTAGAGCGACGGGAACTCGGCCCGCTCGCCCTCGTCGAGGGCGGGCAGATCGGGAACATGCCGGCGCGGGTAGATCGACACCTCGAACGGCCAGCGGGCGGCGAACGGAACGAAGGCGATCCAGGCGTCCGTCGAGGCGACGACGCGGGCGCCGGCGGCCTCCTCAGCGGCGACGGCCTCGCAGTGCTGGCAGCATCCCCGCCGACGTGCGACGCGGATCATCGTCGCCAGCGGCGTCGGGACGAACGGGTAGGCGTAGATCTGGCCGTGCGGGTGGCCGAGCGTCACCCCGATCTCCTCGCCGCGGTTCTCGAAGACGAACACGCTCGCGACGGCGGGCAGGCGGCCGAGCGCCGCGGTGCGGTCGGTCCAGGCCGCGAGGACCGTCCCGGCCCGGCGCGGTGTGAGCGCCGCGAACGAGGCGTCGTGGTCGGTGGTGAAGCAGACGACCTCGCAGCGCCCCTCGCCGGGCCGGGCGGCGAACGGGCCGGCCAGCTCCCTCGGCCGGCCCGCCACCGACGCGGGCGGGCCACCCTCGCCGGGGCTCGGCGGGCCCAGCGCCGGCAGGCCCAGCGCGGGCAGGCCGAGCGCGGGGAATCGGTTCTCGAAGACCGCGACGTCGTAGTCCTCGGGAACCTCGGTCTCCCGGCCCGGCCGGCTGGGGCACAGCGGACAGTCTGCGACCGCCGGTAGATGCGTCCGCCCCTGCCGGTGCGCGGCGATGACCACCCACTCGTCGGTCAGCGGATCGTGGCGCAGCTCGGACGGCGGCCGGGCCACCGGCACGAGGCCGCGCCGGTCGGGATCGCCGTGGTGGCGGCCCGGCTCGTCGTCGAAGTAGATGAGCTCCCGGCCGTCGGACAGCAGCACCGCCGTCCGGCTGGCGCCAGCCTCGGTCACGTCCGCCGCCGTCACGCCGCCGTCACGGCCTAGACGGTACCGGTGCGCCCGATCACATCGACCGGTAGACCTCGGCCCGCGCGGCGCTGACCAGCCGGCGCCGAGCGAGCAGCCCGGCACCCGCGCACGCCAGCAGAACGATCAGGACAACTGGGCCTTCCCGCGCGAACCACGACGTCACCTCGGGCTCGCCGACGAAGAGCACCTCGGGATGCGGGACCGACAGGAACGCCCCGGCGGCGCCGACGACCATGAGCACCCGAGGGCGCGCCACCCCCCTGGCCATCACCAGCGGGACCATGCCCCAGACGAGGTACCACGGGTAGAGCACCGGCCCGAGCAGGGCGAGGCTGAGCAGCGCGAGGCCGCAGGTGGCCGGAACGTCCCGGTGGCGAACCGTGATGAGCAGCCAGCCGATCAGCAGCGCGGCCCCGGCCATCCCGGCGGCGCGGGCGAGGCCGAGCAGGTCGCTGCCCGGCAGCRCGGGGCCCGGCGTGTCGGTCACGATGGCGAGCAGGTTGGCGAGCGCCGAGACCGGCGAGTAGAGGCTCAGCCCGTGTGACGGGGTCGACGTGGCCCTGACCCAGCCCAGCCCGTCGGGCACCAGCAGCAGCGACAGGGCGGCCGCCGTCGCGGCGATCACGGCGAGGTCACGGATCACCGCCGTGAGCACCCGCGCCACAGGCCCCCGCGCCGGCCGGCCGGGCAGGGCGCCCGACCGCGGCCCACCCAGAGCGGCGCGCGCCGCCGGCTCCGGTTCCGCCGCCGGCTCCGCTGGCCCCTTCATCTCCGCCGGCTCGGCCGGGCCGACGGCCAGATCGGCCCACCGGCGGGCCAGCACCACGACCATGATCATGGCGGCCGGCCACTTGGTCAGGGCGGCGGCGGTGAGCAGGGCGAGGCCGAGGCCGACCCGCCCGCGCAGGGCGGCCAGCAGCCCCGCCGCGGCCAGCGCCATCATCACCGCCTCGAGGTGGACGGCACCGAGCAGTTCCAGCAGCACGATCGGCCCGCCGACGCCGGCGGCGAGCGCCCACGGGCGACGCTGGGCGGGCACCGAGCGGACCAGGCACCAGGCCAGCGCCGCGACCGCGACGGCGGCCACGATCCGCAGCAGGATGACCGACCGGACGACCTGGCCACCGGTCAGGGCGGCCACCGCGTGGAAGAGCCCCAGGCCGACGGGGCCGTAGGGCGACGGGGTGTCCCGCCAGATCGGGTCGGCGGCCAGCGCGGCAGGGTGGCTGCCGAGCAGCGCCGGCCCCGCCGCGTAGGGGTCGAGCCCGTTGGAGAGCATCGCGCCCTGGGCCACATAGCTGTACACGTCCAGGCTGAGGATCGGCGGGCCCACCAGCGGCGCGGCCGACCAGCAGCAGATCAGCACCGCGACGCCGCGCAGGGACAGCTCGCCGCGCTGGCTGCGGCGGCACGCCCACCACCAGGCCCCGACGAGCAGGGCCGCGCCGAAAAGCAGCACCACCGGCAGCAACGACGGCTTGTCGACCGCGACCGGGTCGAGCAGCCCGAACCAGGCCGTCGGCGGGCGCACGACGGGCCCGAGCGCGAGGCGCCCACCGGTGACGACGACGAGGGTGGCGCCCAGGGCACCGACCGCGCCGCCGAGCGCGAGCGTGCCCAGATGCCGCGCCCGGCGGCCACGGGGGCTCGCCCCGCCGGTCCGCGGGCCGTCACTCCGCGGGCCGTCCGCCGACTCGTGGCCGGCGGTACCGTCGTCGGTTCCGCCCGCGTTGGTCGCGCCAGCGTCGGTTCCGCCGGCTTTCGCCGCGTCATGGACCTGGCGGCGCCTGGTTTGCCTGTCCGGCCTGGTATCTCCCATCGCGACGTGGACGCTGCCAGCCGTGTCGCACACGCAGACGGACCCGGAGCGGACCCCGAGTGAACAGCGCGGTACCGGAGAGGTCGCCAGCGCCATCGACGTGATGCCAGTCACATGGATCGTGAAGCTGCCAGCGAGCCGTCACAACGCGGTCACAGGCCGCAGGGATCTCGCCGCGAAGGTCACAGTGGAAATACGGAGCGCGATATCGGCGCCCCCTGGCTCCTCTAACCTCGGTGTTGGACGTCGAGAACCAGCCAGCGCGCCCAGGCGACGCACGGCGAAAGGAGACGCCACGTGACGAGGGCCTCGGCTGCCGCGGGCGACATCCCGGCCCCCAGGACGGCGCCCGCGACGGTCATCCCGGCCGGCAGGGCGCCATGCCCGCCTCCTACCCGGCCCGCCGTCGTCTCACCCAGCGGCGCCAACGCGGCCGGTTTCGATCCAGCCGGTTTCGACGTGTGTGAGTACCTGGACGGCCTCGGCGCGTTCCTCGCCGGCGTCGCGAACGTCGTCATGCAGCTGAGCTGGGCGCCCGTCGGCCACGGCGTGATGGAGAGCCAGGTGCCGACCGGGCGGCTCACCCACCATCCGGTGAAGCGCTTCCGCACGACGCTGACCTACATCGCCGTCGCCATGCTCGGCACCGACGAGGAGCGCGCCCAGTACCGGGACGCGGTGAACTCGGCCCACCGGCAGGTCCGTTCCACCTCCGCGAGCTCCGTGCGCTACAACGCGCTGTGGCCGGAGCTGCAGCTGTGGGTGGCGGCCTGTATGTACCGGGGCGCCGTCGACGTCCACACCCGGMTGCACGGACCGATCGAGCCGGCGGCCGCGGACGCGTTCTACCGGCACGCCGCCCGCTTCGGCACGACCCTGCAGATGCGCCAGCGGATGTGGCCCGCCGACCGGGCCGCGTTCGACCTGTACTGGGAGGAGGCGCTCGGCCGGGTCGCCATCGACCCGGCCGTCCGCGCCTACCTGCACGGCCTCGTGACCGGCCGGGGGATGCGCTGGCCGTTCAGTCTTGGCCCGCGCCGGCTGATGATGTTCGTGACGACCGGCTTCCTGCCGCCCAGGTTCCGCGAGGAGATGCGGCTGGCCTGGTCCGCGGCCGACCAGGCCCGGTTCGACCGGACGCTGCGCCAGCTCGGCACCGTGCAGCGCCGCCTGCCCMGGTTCGCCCGCCTCTTCCCCTACAACCTGCTGCTCCTGGACATGCGCCTGCGCCGCCGGCTGGGCCAGCGGCTGGTCTGACCTCCCCAGCCGCTGGCCGTCCGCCACTGCGCCGACCCGCACAGCGCCGGCCTGCGCTCAGCCGACCTGCGCACTCAGCCGGCGTGGACGGGGGCGCCGGCGGCGGCCACGTCCGACTTCTTTGCCTTGACCAGGATGACTACCGTGACGAGCGCGGCCGCCATCAGCACGGCGCTCCAGAGGAAGGCCGTGGTGTAGCCCTCGATCTGGGACTGTGCCTGCGCGGCCGGGCCGATGCCGTGGCTGCCCAGGTAGTTCGTCACGACGGTCGCGTAGACGGTGTTGAGCAGCGCGATGCCGAGCGAGCCGCCGACCTGCTGGGTCGTGTTGACCAGGGCGCTCGCGACGCCGGCGTCGTGGTCCGACACACCGATCAGCGACAGGCTCGACATCGGGACGAACGCCATGCCCATGCCGAGGCTGATCAGGAGCTCCGCCGGCAGGACGTGCGAGGCGTAGCCGGTGTGYAGCCCGACCTGGGTGAGCAGCAGCAGGCCGACGACGGCCATCACGCCACCCACGACCATGGGCGACTTCGGGCCGACTCGCGGCAGCAGCTGGCTCGCGATGGCCGCCCCGAAGATGATCCCGCCGCTGAACGGCAGGAAGGCGAACCCGCTGCGCAGCGCGCTGTAGCCGAGCGTCTGCTGGAAGTAGAACGTCATGAACAGGAACATCGCCAGCAGCGCCGCGCCGAAGAACAGCGACGCGAGGAACGAGCCGCCGCGGTTGCGCTCGAGCACGACCCGCATCGGCAGCAGCGGCTTCGCCGTGCGCAGCTCGATCACGACGAACACCGCGCACAGCACGACCGCCGCCACCAGCAGGGAGACGGTCACCGCCGAGCCCCAGCCGTCGTCGGCCGCCTTGGTGAACCCGTACACCAGCGCGACCAGGCCGAGGGTGATCGTCGTCGCGCCCGGGATGTCGTAGCTCGGCTTGCCCTCGGCGCGGCTCTCACGGACGACCGAGATCGCGGCGACGGCCGTGACCACCGCGATCGGGACGTTGACGAACAGGCACCAGCGCCACGAGGTGTACTCGGTGAGCAGGCCGCCGACGATCAGGCCGATCGCGGCGCCGCCGCCGGAGATGCCGCCGTAGACGCCGAACGCGCGGGCGCGCTCCTTGCCGTCGGTGAACGTCACGGTGATGAGGGAGAGCGCGGCCGGCGCGAGCACCGCCGCGCAGGCGCCCTGCAGGGCGCGGGCGCCGAACAGCATCGCCGCGTTCGGGGCGAACCCGCCGAGCGCGGACGCGGCGGCGAAGCCGAACAGGCCCCAGATGAAGGCCCGCTTGCGCCCGGCGAAGTCGGCGATCCGCCCGCCGAGCAGCAGCAGGCCACCGAAGGCGAGCGTGTAGGCGGTCATCACCCACTGCCGGTTGGCGGTGGAGATGTCCAGCGCGGCCTGCGCGTGCGGGAGCGCGAGCGTCACGATCGAGCCATCGAGCACGACCATGAGCTGGGCGACGGCGATGACGGCGAGCGCGATCCAGCGGCGCGGGTCGGGTTCGCCGGCCGCCCCGTGGACCGATGCGTCGGCGGCCGGCGAGGCGGCGACCGCCGCGGCCGGCGCCACGGGCTGGGCCGGGATCACCGGCGCGGTGGCCCTGTGGTCGCCACCGTCACCCGAGGGTGTGACGTCGGTGGTTGTGGTCACTGTGTCTCCGTGTCTTCTGGGGAGGCTCCGGAGCCGCGAGGGGTGCATCGTCGCGTCTTCTCGGCGTGGGGTCTGGAATGCCGCCATGGACGTCGGTGGTTGCCAGTGGTCGGGAGCGGACGCCGGGTCACGGGCCGCACGCGGATCAGGCGAGGCGGTAGTTCACTCCCAGATAGTACGGCATCGAACAGAGCTGGCATCAAACTATCGTGATCAACTACACTCACGCCATGAAGGCCCGCACCCACGGCGCCGACGCGGGCACGCGCACCGAAGCCGCCCCGACCATCGACGTCCTCCCAGTCATTGACGACGCTCCAGCCACGGATGTGACAGTCGACGCCGGCGCGGCCGCCCTGGACTACGCGGCCGAGCCCGCCGAGTTCTGCACCGTCCCGGAGGGCGCGGCCCCAGAGGATGGACCGGACCAGGTCGACGAATTCATCGAAGGCTGGTCTCGGGAACGCCCGGACCTGGACGCCGACACCATCAGTGCCCTCGGTTGCTTCGGCCGGATGAAGTGGCTGACCAAGAACCTCGCGACCATGGCCGAACAGGTCATCCGCCGGCACGGCCTGAACGCCGGCGAGTTCGACGTCCTCGCGGCGCTGCGGCGTTCCGGCCCGCCGTGCACGCTCATCCCGTCGCAGCTCTCGTCGCTGCTGATGATGTCACGCGCCGGCATGACCAACCGGTTGGACAGGTTGGAGAAGAACGGCCTGGTCGAACGGACCCTCGACCCCGAGGACCGGCGCAGCTTCCGGGTCCACCTCACCGACAAGGGCCGCGCCGTCATCGACGCGGCGGTCACCGAGCACGCCCAGATCGTCGGCCGGTTCAGCGCGGTCCTCTCCCCCGACCAGCGCGCCAGCCTCGACGAGGCGCTGCGGACGCTGCTGCGCGCCTTCCCCTGAACACCCCACGGTTCTAACTGTCAAAAGGCGATCTTCTGGTCGTCCGACCCCTGGTACCTCCGAGGACAGGGGCCGCCAGCCCTCTATAGTGCGGGCGGTGGCGGAACAGCTGGACGGCACGGTGGCGCTCGTGACCGGCGCGAGCAGCGGCATCGGTGCGGCGGCGGCACGCGAGCTCGCCCGCCAGGGAGCGGCCGTGGCGCTCGCCGCGCGCCGGGCCCACCGGATCGGCTCACTCGCCGCCGAGATCACCGCCGCCGGCGGCGAAGCGCTCGCGATCGAGACCGATGTCACAGACCAGTCCCAGGCGATCGCCGCCGTCAAGCGGACCGTCGCCGAGCTCGGCCGGCTCGACACGGTGATCAACAACGCCGGCGTGATGCTTCTCGGCCCCGCCGTCGGCGCGCCCACCGAGGAGTGGGACCGGATGGTCCAGCTGAACATCCAGGGCCTGCTCTACGTCGCCCACGCCGCGCTGCCACACCTGCTTCGGGCCGCCGAGAGCGAGCCGCGGCGGGTCGCCGACCTGGTCAACATCAGCTCGGTCGCCGGCCGGCGCGCTACCGCCTTCTCCGGGGTCTACAACCTCACCAAGCACGGCGTGAACGCCTTCACCGAGGCGCTGCGCCAGGAGGTCACCGAACGGCACGTCCGGGTGTCGGTCGTCGAGCCGGGCGCTGTCGAGACCGAGCTCACCCACCACCTGCGCCCCCAGATCCGCGAAACCGCCCGGCAGCGGTTCGCGAACGTGGAGATGCTGCACGCCCAGGACATCGCCGACGCGATCTCCTACATCGTGACCAGGCCGCGCCGGGTCTCCGTCAACGAGATCCTCATCCGCCCCACCGACCAGCCCGGCGCCTGAGCCTCCGAGCCCGGTCCCCTGCGCCGCCAACCGGCTGCGGGTGGCGACCGACTGACTACTCGATGCGCTGACCGCCCGCCAACCCGCCCAGCCGAGCCTCCTGCCGGCCGGAACCGCCACCATCGCCCTCGCAGGCGACCCAGATCTACGGCTGACCGCCGCGGCGGCTCCCCCGGCCCGCCGCCGCGGCTCCGGGAACAGCCGGGCCATCGAGACGACCCGGGCGATCGAGCGGTGGGCCGATGGGCCTCGTCGTCTCGGGGTCGAACGGCGCCGGCTCATCGCTCCCGGCCTCCTCGACGTCAGGCCCTGGCACGTCGACCTCGTCCATGTCGGCTTCGTCGGCGCCCGCTTCGTCGACATCGTCGGCGGCGGGCTCGATCTCAAGCTCGTCGACGCCGGGCTGGTACGCCTCGGGGCCGCCGTGGGCCCACTCGATGAGCTCGCGCGCCAGATCGTCGAGCGCTTCCTGCCCGCCGGCGAGCCGGACGAGCCGACCGCGCAGCTCCTCGAGGCTCGGCCGCGCGGCCGGGTCGGCGGCGATCATCGCCGCGAGCAGCCTGACCAGCTCCTCCGGGACGCCGGACAGGTTCGGCGGGGTGTACGGATCGACGATGGCCTTGAGCAGCGACGACGCGGCCCGGTCCGGGTAGAGAATGTGCCCGCTCGCCGCGTACACCAGGGTCGCGCCCAGCGCGTAGACGTCAGCCGCCGTGGTATCGGCCTGGCCAGCCACCTGCTCGGGGGCCCGGTAGGCCGGCCCGAACGGCTCTGTCAGCACGGCGAGCCCAGCATCGATGGTCTTCGGCCCGTCCGGGCCGAGAATGACGTTGCGTGGCTTGAGGTCGCGATGCAGCGACCCGGCGTCGTGCAGCTCTCCCAGCGCGTCCGCCAGCATGATCCCGAGGGCGGCGGTCAGCGGCGCGTCCAGCGGGCCCTCGCGCAGCACGTGCTCGCCCAGCGTGCGGCCCGGGACGTACTCGGCCGCGAGCCAGGGCGGGTCGCCGTGCAGGTCGGCGTTGTCGAGCCGGGCGGCCCGCGGGCCCGTGACCCGGTACAGCGCCCGGACTTCGGCGGCCAGCCGCCACCGGGCGTCGGCGCGCGCCAGCAGGTCCCGATTGATCACCCTGAGCGCGACGCACTCCCCGGCCGCCGACCGGGCGAGATAGACCCGTCCCGCCCCACCGACGCCAAGCCGCGCGTCGAGCCGGTACCGACCAACCACCTCCGGGTCGGACGGCAGCAGCGGCTCCGCCACCATCTCCTCCGCCACCGCGGCCCCCCGGACCGCCTGCCAACGATCTGCGCCACCCACCATGCCACGGACCCCGGGGCGGAGCTGCAAATAGGGCCAAATAGGGCGATGAAGTCCGCAGCCGCGTGCGGGTGACTAGCGCTGTGCTGCCGGGACGCGGGCGAGCCGGTCCGACAGGGTGGCGATCTCCTCAGCGGAGTACGACAGGTGGATCCTGGTCGTCGACGCCGGGCGGGTGGCCAGCGACAGACCGGGGCGCCACTCGCCGGCCGGACGGATCGGGCGTGGGGTGAACCCGCCGCCGCAGTTCGGACAGACGTCGCGCAGCCTGCCGACGCAGTCGGCGCAGAAGGTGCACTCGTAGCTGCAGATCATCGCGTCCGGGGCGCCGGCCGGCAGATCCTTGTCGCAATACTCGCAGTTTGGTCGCAGTTCGAGGGCCATCAGCCGATTCTTGCCGAGCACATCGCGCTCGCAAGGTCCGGCCGCACTCAGCCGAACACCCAGCCGAACACCCGGCCGGACACGCGGGCGGCCGCGGCAGGCGAGGGCAGGTGTGGGCGCACGCGCCGCACGATTCCGACGGCGGCAGTCGGAATCCCGACTGTCCGCACCCCCGCCGGGCGGCGACGCTGAGGCCATGCCGCTCGCGACTCCATCGACACCGGCCACGCCGGCCACGCCGGCACCGTCCACGCCGCCTACGCCGTCCAGGCCCCTGCTCGTCGACGTCGTCGTGTTCGACGGGGTCGACGAGCTGGACGTCGTCGGCCCGCTGGAGGTCTTCCGCGACGCCGAGCGCCGTGGCTGCCCGCTGACCAGCCGGCTCGTGACCCGCACCGAGGCCGGCGAGGTCGTCGGGAGCTTCGGGCTTCGCTTCCGGTCGGACGCCGTGCTCGAGCCCGGCTGCGACGTCCTGGTCGTCCCGGGTGGGAACTGGATCGCCCGTGGCGAGACCGGGGCCTGGGCGGAGGTCCGCCGCGGCGAGCTGCTCCCGCCGTTGCGCGCCGCGGCTGGGCGGGCGTCCGTGACGGCGGGCGTCTGCACGGGCACCCTCGTCCTGGCCGCGGCCGGCCTCGTCGGCGGCCGGCCGGCGGCCACGCATCACGGCGCCGCGGCGGACCTGGCCGGCTACGGCGCCGCCGTCACCGACGCCCGGGTCGTCGACGACGGCGACCTCGTGACCGCCGGCGGCGTCACCAGCGGCATCGACCTGGCCCTCTGGCTCGTCGAGCGCTTCTTCGGCGCCCACCACGCGGACGCCATCGCCGACCGCCTGGAGTACCACCGCGCCCGGGCCGTGACCGTCGAAGCGGCCGCCGCGCCCAAGGACCGCGGGGCGAGAACCTAGGAAGCTCCTGGGGAACGATCGTCACGGGCGAGCGTCGCAACACCGACGAGCGCGCCAGATCATGGTTCAGTTCATGATCCGGTGGATGTTTGCCGCTCTGGCACGCAAGAACGCAATCACCCTGGGAACGTCTTGACGATCGCGGAGTCAACCCCGCTTGGAGCCCGGCCCGAGCTCGGTCGGGGTGCCGCTCGTGCGGTCGGGCGTTCATCCTGTCCGACGTCAGAGTCACAACCAGCGCCGTTTGGCGCCCCTGACGTCTGACCCGACGCCCGGGATCCCCCGGCGCCTGCCACGACGCAGAACGGAGGCGACCGGGGTGGCGCTGCGCGCCGCCCGCTCATCCATCCATGGGCTGTGGCGGGCGGGAAGCCAAGGATCCGCCCCACAAGCCATGACCGGATCCGATGAGGGATCTGAGTAATTAGGGTTCCTCGTTCTGGCGCCGACAGGCCCACCGGATCGCCACTGGGCTCCAGCACCGCCGGTCACCAGCGGCTCTCCCCGGCCCACGTGCAGGCCGAGTCGGGTCTGATCACTCGAAGAGCCGAGGCACCACCTCGCGGCTGGTGCGCCCGGCGCCGCCCGGCGGGGCCCGCTGCCCGCTCGGGGATCTCCGTCCGGCCGGCATGTGAGGCGACCTTATGATCCTAAGGATTGTGACGGGGGACGCGGCAGAAAATGACGCAGCGGCACAGGATGCCAACTCTTCGCTATCGTCTGGTAACAGAATGGTGGCGGACTTCCTGTTCAGCTATGTCGACTCGGACCGGCCCTGGGCCGAGTGGCTCGCCTGGGAGCTCGTCGAGGCGGGGTACCTGCCCGCGGTGCGGGCCTGGGATCTCGTTCCTGGTCGGCTGGTCCTCGACTGGGAGAACCAACGGGTGTCCACGGCACGACGCACGCTGGTAGTGCTGTCGCCAGACGCGCTGGACTCGCGAGAACTCGTGGCGCAGTGGGAGGCCGCGTTCAGCGCCGACCCACTGGGAGAGGACCGCCGGCTGGTACCGGTCGTCGTGCGGCGCTGCTCCCCGGCGGGTCTTCTCGGCGGCCGCGTCCCGATCGACCTGGCCGGACTCGACGAGCACGAGGCTCGGGAGAAACTGCTAGCCGGGATCAAGGCGGTGGTGCTGGGCCCTCGTAGGCCGGCCGTGAGACCGCCGTTTCCCAGGCCGGAGCACGAGCGCGCGGGCGGGTCGCGGCCCGGATATCCCGGCGTGCGGCTCCCAGCCGAGATGACGGATCTGCTGGCCAGGGTCGCGCAGGCCTACCGGGAACGCTTCCCAGGCGCGTCGGTCACCCGCGCCGTCGGTCCCGGTGGCCGGGTCCGCTACCTGCGGGTCCGGGCCGACGTCGAGGGCAGGACGCGCCGCTGGCCTGTGGGAGTCCACGATGGCGACCTCGACGAGGCGGCGTTGGCGTCCTTCGTCGACGAGGTGCACACCGTGTACGAGAGACGCATCCCGTACGTCGAATCCGAGCTGGTCCACAGCGGGCGTCTCACCGACGAGGTCCTGGCCGGCAAGGCCCGCAGACATGGGGTGCAGCTGCTCAGCGTCCTCGCCGCGGAGCGAGGCTGGGACCCGACTGGCTACCGCGACCGTCTGGCCGCCAGCCTGGCCGACGACCGGATCTATCCTGCGGACCTGTACGTCCCGCAGCGCTACGCCGTCGTCCGGTTCGGTGAGCCGGAGGCCGAGCCGCCCCGGGACGACGTCCTCGGGACGATCGAAAACTGGCTCGACGTCCGCGACCCCCGGCTCGTGCTCGTGCTCGCCGATTTCGGCCTCGGGAAGACCTTCCTTGCCCGGGAACTGGCCCGCCAGCTCCCGGAGCGGCTGCCGCGGCTGACCCCGATGCTGATCAACCTGCGGGCCTTCGAGAAGAGTCACAGCCTCGACACGGTGCTCGCCGTGCATCTGCAGGAGTCAGGCGAGGACGGGGTGCGCGTCCAGGCGGTGCGGCGGATGCTGGACCGCGGCGAACTGTTGCTGATCTTCGACGGATTCGACGAGCTGGCGGTGCGACTGACCTACGATGCCGCCGCCGACCACCTGCGGATGATCCTCTCGGCGGTGTCCGGCCGCGCGAAGGTGCTGCTGACCAGCAGGACCCAGCATTTCGCCCACGACGACCAGTGGCGTACCCCGCTCGCCGAGCAGGTCGAGCGCGTCCCGGTGGCCCGCACGGTGGTCCGGCTCGCCGACTTCGACGACGCGCAGATCCTGGATTTCCTCACGCGTTCCTTCACCCGGTCGCCCGACCCGGACGAGCCGTCGCCGTGGGAGGCGGCGCGCCAGCGGATGGACCTGCTGGCCGTGGTGCCCGACCTGCGCGGGCTGTCCCGCACACCGCGCATGCTCGAGTTCATCGCCGCCCTGCCCAAGAAGGACCTGGAAGCCGCCCGCTCGGCGGGCGGCATGGTCACCAGGACCGACCTGTACCGGGTGCTCGTCGACCGCTGGCTGGACTTCGAATCCCGGCGGAAGCGCCCCAGTCCCGGTTCCCGGCCCGGCCTGGACATCAGCCAGCTCCGGACGGTGGCGATCGCCATCGCCGAACGGCTCTGGGCCGGCGGCCGGCTGGGCCTGGACCTCGTGGAGCTCGCCGCCGTTGTCGAGGGGGCGCTGCCCGGTCTGGGCACGACGAGCCTGCGGACCGCGGAGGCGGTGTTCTCGGTCGGGTCGGGGAGCCTGCTGGTACGTGATGAGGCCGACCTGTTCTGCTTCCTGCACTCCTCGGTGCTGGAGTTCCTGATCGCCGAGGCCATCGCCCGGCAGTTCGACGCCGACGGCGACAGTGTTCTGGCCCGCGCGGCGGCGATGTCCGAGCTGGTCGTCGACTTCCTCGTCGGCGCCGCGTCCCGTCCGGTGCTGGAACGCTGGGTCCGCGGCGCGCTGGCGGGCCCGCGCGGCGCACCCGGTGCAGCCGGCGCATCCGGCGCCGCGGTCGCCCGTGGGAACGCGCTCGCCGTCGGCAGGCGTCTCGGGATGCCTGTCGGGCGTGACCTGGCCGGGCTGGATCTGCGCGACCTCGACCTGTCCCGCGAGACCCTGCGCCATGCCGACCTGCGCGGCGCCGTCCTCGCGGGGGTGCGCCTGGGCGACGTCGACCTCACCGGCGCCGACCTTCGCGGCGCCGACCTGCGCGGCGCCACGCTGGTGCGCCCTCGCCTCGCCGGAGCCGAGCTCGCGGACAGCCGCTGGCATGGGGCCGCGCTGCTGGCACATGATCTGGACCCCGCGGACCTTCCCGCCGAACTCGCCCCGGCCGCCGTCACCGGTCGCGACGCCGTGGAACCGATGCTCCTGCCCGCGGCGACCGCGATCCTCACGCTTTCCTGGTCCCGCGATGGGAGCCTGGTCGCCGCGACGTGGGGCTCCCAGCTCGTCGTGACCACCGCGGACCTGCGTCCACTGCGCGTGCTGTCCGGCCACCATGGCGGGGTGTTGGCCGCGGCGTTCGCCCCGGACGGCACCACCCTCGCCAGCGCGGGGAACGACCGCACCGTCCGCCTGTGGGACGTCGCCACCGGCCGGGAGACCCGCACCCTCACCGGCCACGGCGATGGGGTGCTGGCGGTGGCGTTCTCCCCGGACGGACGCACCCT
>NZ_MBLN01000051.1:0-119182 GCF_001854645.1 Pseudofrankia sp. EUN1h
GCACCGTCCGCCTGTGGGACGTCGCCACCGGCCGGGAGACCCGCACCCTCACCGGCCACCGCGGCGTCGTCTGGTCGGTGGCGTTCTCCCCGGACGGCAACGCCCTCGCCACCGCCGGAAGCGACGGCACCGCGCGCCTCTGGGATCTCGCCACCGGCCAGGAGACCCGCACCTTCAGCGGCCACCGCGGCATCGTCTGGTCGGTGGCGTTCACGCCGGACGGCGGCAGCCTCGCCACCGCGGCGGACGACGGCGTCGCACGGCTCTGGGAGGTGGCCACCGGCCGGGAGATCCGCACGATCGCCGGTCATCAGGACTGGCTGCTCGGGGTGGCGTTCTCTCCGGACGGACGCACCCTCGCCACCGCCGCGGACGACGGCACCGCACGGCTCTGGGACGTCGAGTCGGGGCTGCTGGTCGCCACGTTGACGGGCTTCGGTGACGGTGGTTGGGCGGCGTTGCTACCGGACGGGTCCTACCAGCTGGAGGGCGACGCCGGCGACCGGTTGTGGTGGGTGATGAAGCAGCGACGGTTCGCGCCCGGAGAACTCGATGGGCTGGCTCCCGAGGTCCGCCGGCGTGGGTGGGACGAGCCAATCGCGCGGTAGACGGCGACCAGGCGACGAGACCCGGCGGTCGCGTCGCCCGGCCGGGTATCCGCGTGCTATGACACCGCCCACATCGACAGCCCACGAACAGGCATATTGCGCCCACCGCAACAAGGCTGTTGCGGCGTGAGGGACCAATCCGGGACCGTGCTGTGCCAAACGGCCCGCATCTCTGGCTTTGCCGGTCCCGGAGGCTCCCGTGCAGTTCTCGTTGTTCTATCCCGTGGCCGTCGCCCGTAGCGACCAGCTCGGCACCGGTCTTCTCGGACTCGACAACGCGCTCTATGGCACCGCGATCGCGGAACTCAGGGAACAGGCGGTCTGCGCGGACGAGTACGGCTGGACGTCGCTGATGCTCGCCGAACACCATTTCGAGGTCGAGGGCTACCAGGTGACCCCGAACCCGCTGATGCTCAACGTCTATCTGGCGCAGCACACCACACGGCTGCGCCACGGCCAGATGGGGCTCGTCCTGCCCAACTGGAACCCGCTGCGGCTCGCCGAGGACATCGCGATGGCCGACCACCTGACCGGCGGCCGCCTCGACATCGGGCTCAGCCGCGGCTATCAGACCAGGTCCGTCGGCACGCTGGCCCAGCACCACGGAGTCGGCGCCGCCGGCACCGACCGGGCCGAGGCCGAGGCGCGCAACCGGGAGGTCTTCGAGGAGTGGTTCGAGGTCATGCACCGCTCCTGGACGCGGGACCTGTGGTCGTACTCCGGCGCGTTCATCCAGGTCCCGCCGCCGGGCCTCGCCTGGCCGCACCCGATCTCGGCGCGGCTCGGCGCCGGGATCACCGACGGTGAGGTCACCCAGGTCGCGACGGTTCCCAAACCGCTGCAGACGCCGCACCCGCCGCTGTTCACCACCCTGACGCAGAGCCCACGCACCCTCGACTGGGCGGCCCGGGTGGGCAGCACCATCGTCACGATCGCCACCGATCCGGGGATGACCCGCGGCCTGTTCGAGGCCTACGCGGCGGCGGCCGCGACCCATGGCCGCGAGGTCCGCGTCGGTGAGTACCGCCGCGACGGCGGGGTCGCGCTGTGCAGGATGCTGGCCGTGGGTGCCACGCACGAGGAGGCGTGGGAGACGGCGCGGCAGAGCGTCGTGTTCGCTACCGACTGGCTCGGCGAGTTCGGTTTCTTCGAGGCCTGGCGGCTACCCGGCCAGGTGGGCCCGGTACCTCGCACGCTCGAGCAGATGGTCGCCGCCGGCGCCATCCTCGTCGGCACTCCGGACGAGGTGGGCGAACAGATCGAGAAGCTGCGTGACGCGACGGGCGTCGAGTACATCATCTTTCAGGGCATGGGTGGTCTGGTCGAGCACCAGCGCATGCTCGACACGATCTCGCTGTTCGGCGAACGAGTGATCCCGGCGCTGTCGGCGCGGGAGACGCCACCCGCGAGCGAGATCCCGGCATCGGCGGTGCGCTGATTCTTTTCGGCGAAAAGAGACCGCCGGGCGCTTGGGCGTGCGAGCCTGATCGCACGGGCGAGGTCTTGGTTTCTCGGCCTGGGTTGCGTGCGTGCAATGAATCGTAACGCGTCGGAAACAAACATCCGCTGGAACCCGTCCTTGTCGAAGTCAGCCACTGCGGTATGTGAAGGAGCCATGAGCGTCGACGGACACTCGAGCCGGATGGACGGGGTGCGCTCGGTCGACCGGGCCTTCAACGCGTTGGAACTGCTCGTCGAGGCCGCGCCGCACACGGTGCGAGTGGTGGACGTGGCCGCTCGGATTGGAGCGGATCCGGCGACCGCGTCCCGTCTCCTGGCGACGTTGACCAACCGCGGCTACGCCAGCCGCACGCCGCAGCGGCGCTACACGGTCGGGCCGCGCTCGCTACGGATGGCATCCGGCTGGGTGGAGCGTCTCCAGGTGGCGAGCGCGGGGCCGATGGAGCGGATGTCGCGCGCCACCGGCGAGGTCGTCATGCTCACCCAGTTGCTCGGTACGCACGCCGTGCCCATCGCGAGCCGGGTGCCGCCGGGCCGGGGCGTCGACTCGCTTCCCGCCTTCGACGACGGCATTCCCGGCGACGGTGGCATGGGCGCCGCCTACCCCGTCTGGGCAACGGCGGCCGGGCGCGCGCTGCTCGCCGCCCTGCCGCCGGTGGAACGGCGCCGGGCGTTGCCACTCGAGCCGTATCCCAGCTTCACCGCCCGGACCCCGACCAACTGGCCCGACCTCCGTGACCTGGTGCGGACCGGCGTACGTGACGGCATGCATTTCGAACAGGGTGAGGCGGTCGCCGGACTCTGGTGCTACGCGCTGCCATTACCCCGGGGCACCCAGGGCGAGGTCCTCTCGCTCTCCGTCCTCGCCACCGGCGACCTGAACCCGTCCAGGCATGCCCGCATCCTGCGCGCCCTGCGCGCCGAAAGCCGAACGCTGGGCGACCACATCGCGCTCGTTCCCACCCCGTAACCCCGGCGGCGCTCACGCCGCCCCCGCCAAGAGGTCGGCCGCGGGCTGCCTGAGGCATACCGACTCGACAAGCCCGGCGTCTACCGCCGGCCCGACGTCTACCACCAGCGCCGATCGGGCGTGGTCATGCAGCCCTTCCGCCCGCGAGCGGTTGGTCGGGTAGGCGCCGGTGCTGCATGAGGACATAGAGCGAGTCGTCCCAGCTGAGCCGGCCGCCGGCACGGGTGTGGATCGCGTGAGGCGCCACCTGCCCGACCGCGCCGGCGAGCGTCTCGGCAGGCCGGGCACCCGGGTCGAGACGGGGCGCCGGCAGGAGGACGAATCCATCGATCCCCGGCTCGTCGATCCCCGGCTCGTCGATCTCCCGCTCCGCGGCGGTCGGCCCGGCAGCCCCATGCCCGGCGGAGTCAGTCCGGTCCGCGGCCTCCGGGCCGGTTCCGACGATCTCGCCGCCCGCCCCGCCCGCCCCGCCCGCCCCGCGCACGGCGAGCAGGGTGTCCGCGTCGATGTGCACGGTCAGCGTGTGTACCTGGTCCAGCAGGCCGGGTGCCGGACGACGCAGAAACCCATCCGCCAAGACCACCAGCGCGTCGGCGTCGGCGCGACGGTCGCGCGGCGCGACCACCACTTCTCCATCGGACAACGCCGCCTCGCTCCCGGCCGGCGCAGAGACGTCGTCCAGGCTGGCCCGAGCCGCGTCGATCGCCGCCGCGAGCCGGGCGCCTTCCTGGGCCGTCAGCACCGCTGACAACCGAAACAGGCCATCCGAACGGGTACTCCAGGTCGCCTTCCGCGCCGCCCGCTGCGCGGTGGGGTCGGCCGTCAACTGGTGATACCGCGACGCCAGGCGTTCCAGCTGCCCCGCCGAGCAGTGCAGGGCATGCGCCAGCCAGGTCGACTCCGTATCCGCGTCAGCGACCCGTGCCACGGCGCGCACCTTCGAGTACGACAGCTGTCCCGCCGCGAACGCCGCCCGCACCGCCGGCAGCTTCTCCAGCGCGCGCCCGACCGCCACGTGCTCCTGCGCCGTGCGCACGCTCAGCCCGCACCGCCACGCCAGCCAGTGCCCGCACGACGCCATCCCCAGCCCCGACCAGCCACCCCGGCGGTCGAACTCCGCGAGCAGCAGCAACATCCGACACGTCGCCGCCGCGATCCGCCCCGCCCATCCGCAGATCTCCCGCTCCAGCACCTCCAACGGTGCCGAGTCCGCATCACCCGCCTGGACCGTCACCTCGTCAAAGGCCGCCGGACCAGTCGTCGCCGGACCAGTCGCCGCATCGATCATGAGAGTGGCCATCAAGATCCCCCAGGTCCAAGGGCTGGATCAACCGCACGCCAAGGCTCCCACCCGCCTCCGACAATCTCGGGACGCCGAGCCCTCCCCCGTCAGGTGCTCGCCATGACCGCGTCCACTACCGCGACCGCGACCGCGGCTGCGGCTGCGGCTGCGGCTGCGGCTGGATCTTCGCCGGCTCTCGGGAGGCGACAGGCAGCAAGCCCGGCCGAGCGTGCCGGTCTTCCATCAGCGGCTCTGATCCACCATGCGCCGATCTTCGCGTTCCGCGGAACGCGAGTGGGGCGAGGCAGAGCGCACGGAACCCGGGCCAGGCGGGGTCGGCCGCGGCGCCCTGCGCCTCCACCATGCGCCGATCTTCGCGTTCCGCGGAACGCGAGTGGGGCGAGGCAGAGCGCACGGAACCCGGGCCAGGCGGGGTTGGCCGCGGCGCCCTGCGCCTCCGCCGCCGGAACAGCGCTCGCTCCCGCCGATCGAGCGGCAGCCGGGCGGGCGAGCGGCTGCCGGGCGGGCGAGCAGCGGCCACTACCTCCGCGGAACGATGGTCGGGCGGCGGAGGAGGGCGACTGAGAGAGTAGGAGCCGGGGAACGGACCAGGACGCGCAGGCGGGCTAGGAGCGCGCGCCGGAGGAACGACAGTGGGAACTGGCGGAAAAGGCACCGTGATCACCCTCGCCCTTCCTCGCCCTGAGTTTCCCGGCCCTGAGTTTCCCGCCGTGACCGGAGAGAACGCCGTGACCAGAGAGAACGCCGTGACTGGAAAGAACGAACGGAACGACGTCGACGACTTCGGGGGGATCAGCCGCGGCGGGGCGGTCCTTGTCGTGACGGCCGTGACCATCGCGCACCCCTGGCAGGCGCTCAGGGAGCTGCTCGCGCTCGCCCGTCGCCTGGGCCGCCGCGCGCTCAATCTCGCCATGGCCCCCATCGTGCTCGTGGCCGCGGCCCTCTGGGGGCGCCGAGGAGACCGACGTCCGACCTTCGAGGACTACCTGCATAACGTCCGCGACGAGGTTGACCACCCGCGACCGACATCGACGGTCACGGATACCGAGCTCCCGCAGGCTCCGCCGGGAGACTCGCGGCAGGGGTAGACGTCACCTCGCCGCCGGCCCAATGTCCTCGGTCGAGCGGTCGAGCGGTCGAGCGGTCGAGCGCCGAGCAGCGGAGCCGTGGGGCAAAAGTAGAAAGGCCGGAGGTCGTCCGCAGGCAGCCGGCCCCACCGCCAGGACGCGCGTCAACCGCTCCCGCGGCCGGGCCGGAACCACCAGAGTCAGGTGGCCCGGCTCGCGGAACCGTCGGGCATTGCCGAGGCGGACGCCACTTCGAGGCCGGCTACTTCCCAGCCGGGCTACTTGGCAGCCGAGCGGAGCGCCTCCAGTGCCTCGTCCGCATGCTTGTTCATGGCGAACTCGGACTCGATACGCGCCAGCACCACGCCGTCCGCGCCGAGGACGAAGGTGGCGCGCTTGTTCGGGCCCCGCTTGCGGCGGACGCCGAACGCGTCGGCGATCTTCCGGTCCGTGTCGGCGATGAGTGGGAAACCCAACGAATGCTTCGCGCTGAAGGCCGCCTGCTTCTCGACGTCATCGGCGCTGATTCCGACGAGGCCGGCGCCGACGGCGGCGAACTCATCGGCCAGGTCACGGAAGTGGCAGCTCTCCTTGGTGCATCCGTAGGTCATCGCCGCCGGGTAGAAGAAGACCACCAGTGGCCCCTTGGCCAACAGGTCGGCCAGGCGCAGGGTCGCGCCCGTCTCGTCCACTCCGGACAGATCCTCGATGTGGTCGCCGACGTTCATTTCCGGCTGATCCTCTCCTCATTTGGTCGGCAGCACCGGCCGCCGGACGAGCACTCCGTGTCCGTGCGCCAGTTGTCTGGTCCGGGCCGAGCCACCACACGCCGACGCGGTCCGTCACGGCTCCCGGTGCCGACGCGTCGGGTGGCGGGACGTATCCGTTGGCTCACGGCCTATCAGGTAAGCCCCAGGGCGCGGGCGATGTTCCCAAGCCGCCGGCGTTTCTCGAGCCGCCCGCACGCCTGCATTTCCATTCCGGCGGTGACAACGCCTGGACGCCCCCGGTACCGGCCGTCGCAGCCTCGCGGCCTCGCAGTTTCGCGACCTCGCGCCGCCCGCGGGCCGTCATTCCGGCCGACGGGCCTCGACCAGGAACCGCTGGGCGTGGGTGACGAAGGGACCGTCCTGGCGGATCCGTTCGTGCAGCGCGAACAGTCGGTCCCGGTAGCGGTCGACGGTGAAGCCCGGGATCGTCCAGAGGACCTTGCGCAGGAAGTGGACGACCGCGCCGACGTCGTTGAAGGTGGCGCGTAGCGCCGCCTGGCGCAGGTCGACCACGACGAGCCCGGCCGCCTCGGCCTCCCGGACGGCCCGGTCGGAGCTCCGGGCGTCGCCGATCGGCTGGGGACCCATGAGGAAGTCGATGAGCTCGCGGTTCGAGCCGGCGCCGATCTGCTGGGAGAGGTAGCTTCCCCCGGGCCGCAGCACCCGGGAGATCTCGCTCCACCCGGTGACCACCGGATGCCGGCTCACGATGAGGTCGAAGGATCCGGCGACGAACGGCAGGGCGCCGTCGTCCGCCGCCCCGACCACATGGACCCCGCGGGGGCGCAGCCGGTCCCGGGCGAGCCGCCGGTTTGGCGGCCAGGACTCCGTCGCGGCCAGCCTCGGCGGCACCCGGCCGGCCTGGCCCAGCGCCCAGCCGAACACCTCGCCGCCCCCGGTCTGCACCTCGAGCACGGAGTCGACGGCGCCGATCCGCCCGGCGATGGTCCCGGCGTAGCCCCACGGTGCCCGTTCCTCGGTGGCCCTCCCCGCGAACCAGGAGAAGTCCCACCCCTCGACCGGAACGGACGCGCCTTCCTCGATCAGCTCCTCGAAGGTCCCGAGTCCGTCCACACCGCCCGACGCTACCGAGCGGCGGCACCCCGCGAACCCGGGGCGGCCCTCTCAGGCTGGCTCGCCCGCGACGACGACGCCGTTCTCGTAGGCGAGTACCACGGCCTGGACCCGGTCGCGCAGACCGAGCTTGGTGAGGACGGCGCCCACGTGGCTCTTCACCGTCGCCTCGGTCACGACCAGACGCCCGGCGATCTCGGTGTTCGACAGTCCGCGGGCGATCAGTACCAGCACCTCACGCTCGCGTGGCGTCAGGGCGTCGAGCAGGCCGGGCGGCGTTGGCGGCGTGGGCGGCCGAGCGCGCGCGGCGAACGTCTCGACCAACCGCCGGGTGATGGCGGGCGACAGCAGCGCGTCGCCGGCGTTCAGCACGCGGATCGCCTCGATCAGGCGTTCGCGGGAGGCGTCCTTGAGCAGGAACCCGGCCGCGCCCGCGCGCAGCGCGCCGAACACGTACTCGTCCAGGTCGAAGGTGGTCAGGATGAGCACCCGCGGCGGTGGGGTGAGCCCGCCGGCGGTCAGGCGGGCGGTGGTCTCCACGCCGTCCATGCGCGGCATGCGGATGTCGAGCAGGACGACGTCGGGCCGCAGCTCCTGAGCGCGTGCGAGCGCCTCCTGGCCATCCGCCGCCTCGCCGACCACCTCGAAGTCGTCCTGGGCCTCGAGAATCAACCGCAGGCCTATCCGGATCAGCTCCTGGTCGTCCACGATCAACAGGCGGATGCTCATCCGGTACTCGTTTCCGGGAGGCGGACGGCGACGCGGAACCCGCCGCCGGGGCGGGGCCCGAACGCCAGCTCGCCGCCCAGCACGGCGGCCCGCTCCCGCATCCCGATGAGACCGTGCCCGGCCGGGCCGACGGTCACGGGCGCGTTCCCAGGCGCGTTCCCGGGCACGTTTTCGGGGACGGCCACGGGGGCGTTTGCGGCGGCGCCGAACGCCGCCGCCCGCATCGGCTCGGTGGCCGTCCCGTCGTTGACCACCTCGATGTCGATGCCTTGGTCACCATAGGCGAGTCCGACCGTGACCTGGCTCGGGTGCGCGTGCTTCACGGCGTTGGTCAGCGCCTCCTCGATGATGCGGTAGGCGGACAGCTCCAGCCCTCCGGGCAGCGGGCGCCGCTCCCCCGTCACCCGCAGCTCGACGGGGATCCCCGCGGCACCGTACTCGGCTACGAGCCCGTCCAGGTCTCCCAGGCAGGGGGCGGGTCGGGAGTCGGCGGGCGTTCCCGGGGCGCGTAGCACGGTCAGCATCCGGCGGAGCTCGGTGAGGCTCTGCTCTCCGCTGGTCTCGACCCGTGCCAGCGTGTCGTCGGCCCGGTCCGGTGAGGTGCGCAGCACGTCCCGGGCGCCGCGCACGCCGAGCAGCATCACGGTCACCGAATGGGCGACGATGTCGTGCAGCTCGCGGGCGATCGACGCGCGTTCCTCGTGGGCCGCGATCCGGGCGAGCTGGTCCCGCTCGCGCTGGAGATGGCGGGCGCGTTCCTCGAGTGCCCGGACGTAGCGCCGGCGGGTCCGCGCGTAGCAGCCCAGCGCCAGGGCACCCGCCGTCACCGGGACGGAGACGATGGACCACACCGCGAGCAGTACCGAGGTCGGCACGAAGGCGACGAGCCCGAGCCGCCAGTCGTCACGTTCGCCGATCGAGTAGAGCGCCACCAGGACGGGCACCCCGGCCGGCGCGTCCCCGGTGGCCATGAGAGTCCCGGCCAGGGCGAGCGTCGCGAGAAGCACCAGCCACGGTGCTCGGCGGCGGGCCGTGAGCAGGGCACCGGAGCCGACCGCCAGCAGCACCGTCGACACGCGCGCGGTGTGGCCGTCGTCGAGGAGGAGGCTGAGCTCGGCGACCGTGGCGGCCACCGCGACGAGGAGATCGAAGGCCAGCGCGCGCCGGTTGCGGGGGCCGTCCTCCCGCGCGTCGCGCGGTGCCAGGACGGCCGCCCGTACCCGTGCCCAGACGGGGCTCCACCCCTCGTGGTCCCGCCTCCGCCGCGGCCCAGCCTCCTCGGCGGTCATGCCAGGTCGCGGCGACGTTCGCCGGCCAGCGCCGCGGCCAGGAGCCCCACCGTCCACGTGCCCAGGACGATCGCGGCCGCGAGCAGGGAGATCCGGTCCGGCCCGTGGGACATGCGGGTCAGCACCGCGACCGCGCCGAGCGGCGTGTAGTCCGACCCGCCCGCCCGGACGAGATCGATCATCGGGTTCACGACGAAGGTCAGGACCAGCGCACCCACTACGGCCAGGACCTGGTTGCGGATCAGCGCCCCGACGGCCACACCGATCAGCACCGCCAGCACCGAGGACGCCAGCAGTCCCACCGCGACACCGGCCGCCTCACCGGCGCCCAGCGCGGGCCCGGGCTGCCGGGCCAGCAACGGCAGGCCCGCGCCGAGCGACACCCCCGCCATCAGCAGCCCGACGGCCAGGCCGGCGACCGCGTAGGCCGCGGCGCGCCCGAGCAGCAGCAGGGCCCGGGAGGCGCCGGAGGCGAGCGCCGCCGGGGCGGCGGTGCGGTGGCGGTACTCGCCGGCGGCGCCGACCGCGCCGAGCAGGAGCAACAGGATCGGCATGCCGGAGAGGGCCTCCTCCTTCTCCCCCACCTCGTCGAGCGTCCCCGAGGCAACAGCGACGAGCACGACGTTGGCGGCCGTCAGGACGACCGAGGCAGCCGCGAAGGCCGGCGCCGTGCGCGTGCTCAGAATTTTGATCAGCTCACCGCGGACCAGCCGGTTCATGCGTCCCGCGCTCCGGTCAGGTTAAGGAAAATGTCCTCGAGCGACGACCCCCGCGCGGTGAGGGCACCGATCGGGCCCTCATGCGCGACACGTCCCCGGTGGATGACGATGACGTCGTCGACCAGCCGCTCGGCATCGAGTAGCGAGTGGCTGGAGAGCAGGACGGTGCGGCCGGCGTCCGCCCGTTCCCGCAGCAGGGTCCGCAGCCACCGGATCCCATGCGGGTCCAGCCCGTTCGTCGGTTCGTCCAGCATCAGGATGTCCGGATCCGCCAGCAGCGCCGCCGCGAGCCCGAGCCGCTGGCGCATACCGAGCGAGTACTTTCCGACCGGGCGGCGGGCGTCCCGCTCCAGGCCGACCAGCGTGAGCACCTCGGACACCCGCGTTCGGGGCAGCCCGGCCACGGCCGCCAGCGAGCGCAGGTGCGCGTGGGCCGTGCGGCCCGGATGGGCGCCGCAGGGCTCGATGAGGACCCCCAGCGTGCGCGCGTCCCCGGTGCGCGCCGACCGGCCGTGCAGCAGCACCTTCCCGGCGTTCGCCCTGGCCAGTCCACTGATCACCTTGAGTACCGTGGTCTTCCCGGCGCCATTGGKACCGAAAAAGCCGGTGATGGCGCCGCTACGCACGCTGAAGGACACATCCTCGATCGCGGCACGCCCGCCGTAGCGTTTCGTCAGCCCTTCGGCGGCTATCGCGGCCTCGGTCGTGGCGGCCGCGGGCGATTCAGCCGTTCGTGAGATTTCCATGGTCGGAAGAATCCAGCCGGGCGATCTCGCGGTCATCGGTACGCGGACTGATCTCTGGATTCGACCGCGGGCGGAGGCCCGGCGGCGGCCGCTGCGCCCAGGGACGGAGACGGGCGGGCGACGCGGCGCGATCGGCGCGAACAGACCGGGCCGCACGCTGTCTGTCAAAATCTACACATCTGTGGTAATTCGCGTGACTAATGACCTGAGGATGGGGAAGAGAAACAGCATTGAGTGCCCGCGGGACGACGCGGACGACGAAGGAGCGCAACGCCATGCGGCGACACCTGCACGATGGTCGGCCCGATCTGGACCAGGCATCTCCCGAGCAGCCTCGCGGCGGCCCGGTCGCCGGCGGCCCGGCCCGGCTGCGCCCAACCCCMGGCCGCGCTCCGGCCCGCGCCGCGACGAGCTCTCGGACCGACACCGTCGCGAGAACGGGCGATGCCGACACCGTCGCCGGAGGCACCGTCGACGGGCACAGCGTCAACGGACACAGCGTCAACGGACACGGGGACGGGGACGACGTCGAGGTCGGTCGTCGCTCCGTCGACGAGCCCGACGGCCGCCAGCTTCTCGCCCTGGTCGACGGCGTCCCCGACTACGACTATGTCGCCCATACGGCCACGTTGCGCGGAGTCGTGCGGCAGCGTCTCGTCACCCGGGCGCTACGTACCCATCTGCCGCCCGCCCCCGCCCGCATCGTCGACGTCGGCGGCGGGACCGGCGTCCAGGCGCTCGCGCTGGCCAGCCTCGGCTACGAGGTGACCGTCTGCGAACCGGATCGGCGGATGATGGCCGAGGCCACCCACGCCGTCGCCGCCGCGCCCCGGGCCGTCCGGGACCGGATCCAGCTCGTCCAGGGCGATGGCCTCGACGTGGCCAACCTGGTGGGACGCGACTTCGACGCGGCCCTCTGCCACGGGGTCATCATGTTCATCCCGGAGCCGGAGGAGCTCCTGCGCGTCCTCGTCGACGTGACCCGGCCGGGCGGCACGATCTCGGTCGTCGGCAAGAACGGCCCTGCCCTGGCGCTGCGCGCCGGCCTGCAGGGGCGCTGGAGCGATGTGCTGGAGCAGCTCGCGGACGCCGGCGCCGGCGATTCCGGCGCCCCCGGCCGGGCGCCCGGCGACCATCACGACCGTGATGACCAGGCGGCGCGCCGTGACACCGACGGCACGCACCCCGGGCCCGTCGTGCTCGGCCCGGCCCCGACCAACCGCGGCGACGACCCGTCCCACGTCCGGGCCGTGCTCGCCGCCGAGGGCGCCGAACCGCTCGCCTGGTACGGGATCAGGACGTTCACCGACCACCTGGCCGACGAGCCCCCCGGTGCCGACCTCGACGAGGTCGTCGACGCCGAATGGCTCGCGGGCTCCCGCGACCCCTATCGGCAGCTTGCCCGCCTGGTCCATCTCGTCCACCGCCGCCGGCCCTGAACCGCCGATCGCGACCTCGGCCGCGGCGACTCGGGGCGCCGCGGCCGGCCGGACGGCACGAAGCCGCCGGCACCGGTCGTCAGCCGGTCGACATGTCTTATCAGCATGGTGACAATGCCGCTCCGGGCGGAGGGCAACGCTTTACGGTCGGCGTTGTGAAGCAGCAGAAGGTCATCGTCGTCACCGGGGCGAACGGCGGTATCGGTGCAGCGGCTGCGCGCGAGCTGGCGCGGCAGGGGCACCGACTGGCGCTGATCGGACTCGAGCGGGCGGACACCGAGCGGATCGCGGCAGAGCTCGGGGCGACGGCATACGTCGCGGATTTCTCCTCGTTCGCGCAGGTGCGCGAGCTGGGCCGGCGGCTGCTGGCCGACCTGCCACGCATCGACGTCCTGGTGAACAACGCCGGGATGATGAGCGGCGCGCGGCGCGCGGTCACCGAGGACGGCAACGAGTGGACCCTGCAGGTCAACCACCTCGCGCCGTTTCTCCTGACCCAGCTGCTCGCGCCGCGCCTCGCCGAGTGGGACGGCCGGGTGGTCGTCACGGCCAGCCTGATGAGCAGCAGCCGACTCGCCCGTTTCGATCCCGAACGGATGGTCAACGGCCGCCGCTATCGGGCGCTCGACGCGTATGCCGCCTCAAAGCTGGCGAACATCGCGTTCGCCGCCGAGATGCCCGAACGAATTGGCGGGGTCCGGGCGGTGTCGTTTCATCCGGGCATCGTGCGCACGAACTTCGGGGCCGAGGGCCCGATGTTCGTGCGCACGTTCATGCGCTCCCCGTTCCGCGCGCTCCTGCGCTCGCCCGAGCAGGCCGCCGACACGCTGGTGTGGCTCGCCACCGTCGAGGGCACGCGGCTCGTCGACGGCGCCTACTACTTCGACCGCCGTCCGGCCCAGCCGAACCCGCTCGTGTTCGACCGCCGGTTCCGGCGCGCCCTGTGGCGGCGTACGTCCGAGCTGGTGAACGCGACTGGGGCGCACGCGCCCATGGCCGAGGCCGGCCAGGTCAACGCGGCGTCGGCGGCCGCGGCGCTGACCGATGCGGCCCACACAGCCAGGTTGGACGCGGCCCGGTTCGAGGCCGTCCGGCTGGACGCGGTGAGCGCGGCGCTGGCCAACGTTCGGCAACGTGCCGGCGAACCCGACTCGCTGACCGCCGGCGCTCTCTGAGACGGACGAGGGGCCCGGGGGCGGCTTTCGCCGCCCCCGGGCCCCTCGTCGACTGCTGCGCCGGCTACGCGGCCGCCGCGTGCTTCGCGGCGTAGCGACGGGCCCACTCGGCGCGGGGGACGATGGCCGTCTCCACGTCGGTGGCGGTCGCGCGCAGAGCGCCGACCGTGGCCTTCTCCTTCGGGATCTGCGCGAACGTGTCCCAGTTGAAGAAGCGGGAGGCGTTCTCCCAGGTGATCTTGTTGATGTCCGCGTCGTCGGCGCCGGCGTTGTTCAGCTCGTTCAGGACGAACTCGGGAGCGGTCGGCCAGATCGAGTCGGAGTGCGGGTAGTCGCACTCCCAGGCGATGTTGTCGATGCCGATCTCGTGGCGCAGCTTCAGCGTGGTCGGGTCGGTGACGTAGCAGGCCAGCGTGTGCTCGCGGAAGACCTCGCTCGGCAGCCTTCCGCCGAAGTCCCGGCGCAGCCAGCGCTGGTTCGTGTAATGGCGGTCGCAGCGGTCCAGGTAGAACGGGATCCAGCCGATGCCGCCCTCGGAGAACGCGAACTTCAGGTCGGGGTAGGAGCGCATCGCCGGGCCCCACAGGACGTCCTGCGCGGCCAGCGCCGAGATCTGGCAGGCCAGGATGATCAGGTTGTCGATCGGCGCGTCCGGCGCGCCCTTGATGGCGCCGAAGCCCTGGCCGATGTGCAGGCACCAGACCAGGCCGGTGTCGGACATCGCCTTGAAGACCGGGCCCCAGTAGTCGATGTCGTGGTAGCTCGGCAGGCCTTCGAGGTGGGGCTGCTCGGGCATCGTGACGGCCTTGACCCCGCGGGCGGCGACCCGGTGGATCTCGTTGACCATCAGCTGCGGGTCCCAGGTCGGCACCAGCGCGATCGGGATGAACCGGCCCGGGTAGGCGCCCGCCCAGCCGTCGACGTGCCAGTCGTTGTACGCCTCGATCATCGAGACGGTGATCTCGTCCTTGTAGTGGGTGAGATGACCGGCAGAGAAGCCCGTGAAGGTCGGGAAGCACATCGAGGCGAGGATGCCGTTGCGGTCCATGTCGCGGACGCGGGCGTGGATGTCGTAGGCGCCGGGACGCATCTCGGCGAAGCTCGCCGGGTTCTTGTCCCACTCCTCGGCGGGCCAGGAGACGACGGCGTTCAGGCCGGAGACGCCGGTCGGGCGGCCGCGGTAGATCCACCGCTCGATGCCGTCCTCGCCCTTCTCGACGTGCGGCGCGAGGTCCGCCCACTTCGCCGGCACACGGCCGTCGAACATGTCCGGCGGCTCGACCACATGATCATCGATGCTGACCAGGATCATCTCGTCGATGTTCATCTGGCACTTACCTCCTCAAACGCGGGGCGACGGGGCCAGGCGGCTGGGCACGGAAGAACATCGGCCTGTGCCTGACCCTCAGCTAGTTGTACGCTTCGTCACCATGTCCGTCTCCGCACGTTCGGCCAGGAATCCCACCGAAACGGCCACGGACCAGGCTACGGCACAAATCGTCGACGCGAGGTGGCTGGCCGAAAGCCCGCGGTCACGGTTCTCGCCGGGACCACCCACCACCGACCAGGGGCGGATCCACCGTGGCACGGTCGACCTGCGCCAGGGTGGGGCCGCGCTTGGCRGCGGCTACCAGTACGAGGGCGAGCGGCTGGTCACCGGCTGGCACTCACACGACATGCACCAGATCGAGTACGGCGTCTCCGGCGTCGTCGAGGTGGAGACCGCCGCCGGCCACTACCTGCTGCCGCCGCAGCAGGCCGCCTGGATCCCGGCGGGCCTGGAGCACCAGGCGACGATGAACGCCGCGGTGCGCACGGTGTCGGTGATGTTCGACCCGCGCATCGTGCCGTACCCCGGCGACCGGGCCCGCATCCTCGCGGTCTCCCCGTTGATCCGGGAGATGATGCTCTACGCCCTGCGCTGGCCGATCTCGCGGCCCGAGTCCAACGAGGTCTCCGACGGGTTCTTCCGGACGCTCGCCCACCTGGTCGCCGAGTCGCTCGATCACGAGGAGCCGCTGAGCCTGCCGACCTCGACCGACCCGGTGGTGGCGGCGGCGATGGTCTACACCCGCGAGCATCTCGACACGGTCACCGCGGCCGCGGTGAGCCATGCGATCGGGGTGTCCGAGCGGACGCTGCGCCGCCAGTTCGCCGCCGAGCTGGGCATGCCCTGGCGCGGCTACCTGCTACAGGCCCGGCTGCTGCGGGCGATGGCGCTGCTCGCCGAGCCGGGCCCTTCGGTGCTGGACGTGTCGCTGGCGGTCGGCTTCGAGAACGTCAGCGCCTTCGCCCGCGCGTTCGCCCAGCGCTGCGGCGAGACCCCGTCGGCCTACCGCCGCCGCGTGGCCGGCGCGCCAGGCTGATCACGCGCCAGGCTGATCACGGGCCCGGCAGGGTTATCTGGACCTCCGGGCTGGCGGCGATCGACGGGGCGCTGGTGTCGGCGATCCGGCGCGCGACGCGCCACCACAGGGCCAGCTGGGCGAGTGCGAGCAGGATGGCGAACGGGAACAACGTCCACGCTCCCGCGACCTGCAGCAGCGTGCCGGCCAACCAGGGCAGCAGTGCGCCGCCCACCAGCCCGCCGGCGGTGAGCACCCCGATGGCGGTCGGCACGAGGCCCGCGGAGGTCAGGCGCGGCGTGACCGCCATGGCCGTCGGGAAGATCGGGCCGAGGAAGAAGCCGAGCAGCAGGAACGCGGCGCTCGCCAGGCCCGCCGTGCCCGGCGCCGCCCACGCGAGCACGCCCGCGACCGTCGTCCCGGCCATGCACGCGTACATCAGGCCGGTCTGGGTCAGCCGCAGCCGGGCGGTGACCGGGGTGGTGAGGAACCGGCCGGCGGTGAGGCCGAGCCAGTACCCGCTGGTCGTGTAGCCCGCCAGCAGGCCGGAAACGGACCGTTCCTCGACAAGGTAGGTATAACCCCAGTTTCCGACGGCGATCTCCAGGCCGACGTAGACGGCCAGCATGCCCGCGCCGAGCAGCACCGCCGGCTGGCGCAGCACCGCGGGAAGGCCAGCGGCCGGCCGCCCGCCGCCGCCCGCCGCTGACCCGGTCGACCCGTCCGGGGGTGCGGACGCGGTCAGCAGCGGGTCGGCGGCGGGTGCCGGGAAGGTGACGGCGGCGGCCAGGAGTGTCGGCGCGGTGACGACCGCGAGCACCAGCATCACGGTCGGCCAGCCGGTGAACGTCAGCAGCCACGCCGCGAGCAGCGGGCCGATCAGCGCGCCGACGCCGAAGAAGGCGTGCAACCGGTTGAGCAACGCCGTCGACCCCGGCCGAGCGGTGAGGTAGACGTTCAGGACGCATTCCAGCAGGCCCGTCGCGAAGCCCATGAGCAGCGACAGCACGACGAACACGAGGAAGGGCGGCCGCGTCGAGGTGAAGAGCCACGCACACAGGAGCAGCGCGCCGAAGCCGAGCAGCATGCGCCGGGTACCGAGCCGGCCGACGATGGGTCCGGTCAGCGAGCTGGCGATGACGTAGCCGGCCGCGCTGGTGAAGAACGTCGCGCCGATCGTCGCCTCGTCCACGCCGTAGTCGGCCATCTGCGCCGGCAGCAGCACGCCGCCGACGCCGGCGGAGATACCGAACACCACGAACAGCGCATAGGAGACGGCCACCGACGCCAGCCGCGTCGCCGACCACTTCTCCGCGACGGTGGCACTCGCGGCGGTGGCCCCGGTCCCGCCCTCTGTCCCAGCCGCGGCTATGACGACTCCCTCGCGCGTCCGCCGGCCGGGCCCGGCCGGCGACGCCGCCCGCGGAAACCGGCCTGTAACGAGTTCACCATCACGGCCGGGCCCCGTGGCGGATTCGAGTGCGAGCACCGCCTCGATGATCACCAGATCGTCCCTGAGACCGTCTGTGAGCGCGCCCGGCCACCGGGTTAAATTCCACCGTGCCGTCAACGAGACTGTCCAGAACGCTCTTGTCCCGGCTGTCGAACGGACACGCCCTGGTCGCGCTCGCGATTGCCGCGGTCGTTCTGCCCGTCGTGGCGGYCGGATGCGCAAAAGGGAAGGCACCCGCTTCTTTTCCCTATCTCGACCCGGCGGTGCCGGTCGACCAGCGGGTTTCCGACCTGCTCGGCCGGATGACGCTGGACGAGAAGGTCGGCCAGATGACGCAGGCCGACCGTGGCGCCGTCGCCAAGGACCCGTCCATGGTCACGTCACTCGGGCTCGGCTCGGTGCTGTCCGGTCCGGCCCTGGTGCCAGCCGACGACACCCCGTCCGCCTGGGCCAACCTGGTCGACGGCCTCCAGTCGCGCGCGCTCACCACCAGGCTGCGGATTCCGCTGCTGTACGGCACCGACTCGGTGCACGGGGACAACAACCTCATCGGCGCCACGATCTTCCCGCACAACATCGCGATGGGCGCGACCCGCGACCCGGACCTCGTCCGCGAGGCGGCGCGGGTCACCGCCACCGAGACCAGGGCGACCGGCCCGCAGTGGGTCTTCGCGCCCTGCCTGTGCGTCTCCCGCGACCTGCGCTGGGGCCGCACCTACGAGAGCTTCGGCGAGGACCCGAACCTCGTCATCCAGATGGAGACGGTCCTGGAAGGTCTCCAGGGCAAGGGCACCGGGGATCTCGCCGACCCGACGCGCGTTCTCGCCACCGCCAAACACTTCGCGGGCGACGGCGACACCGCCTACGGGACGTCCACCAGTTTCGCGTACACCATCGACCAGGGCGTCACGGTCACCGACCGCGCCCACTTCGACCAGGTCGACCTCGCGCCCTACGTGACGGCCGTCGAGAAGTACCACGTCGGCAGCATCATGCCGTCGTACTCCAGCGTCGACTGGACGGAGGACGGCGTCGGCAACCCGGTGCGGATGAGCGCGAACAAGGAGCTGCTCACCGACGTCCTCAAGGAGAAGATCGGGTTCGACGGGTTCCTCGTCAGCGACCTGATGGCGATCCAGCAGCTCCCCGGTGACTACGCCGCCCAGGTCCGTGCCGGCGTCAATGCCGGGATCGACATGTTCATGGAACCCAACAGCGCGCCGCGGTTCGCCCGGACGCTGCTGGACGAGGTACGGGCCGGGCGGGTCCCGATGTCGCGCATCGACGACGCGGTGGGCCGGATCCTCACGGCCAAGTTCGAGCTGGGCCTCTTCGAGCGTCCCTTCACCAACCGCGGGAACATCGGCACGGTCGGCTCGCCAGAGCACCGCGCCGTCGCCCGCCGGGCCGTCGCCGCGTCGCAGGTGCTCCTGAAGAACGACGGCGACACGCTGCCGCTGCGGTCCTCCCAGCGCGTCTACGTGGCCGGGGTGAACGCGAGCGACCTCGGCAACCAGGCGGGCGGCTGGACCGCCACCTGGCAGGGAGCCCCCGGGAACACCATCCCCGGGACCACGATCCTGCAGGGCGTTCAGCATTACGCAGCGAACGTGACCTACAGCGCCGACGCGTCCGCGCCGACCGCGGGCCACGACGTCGGCGTCGTCGTCATCGGCGAGACTCCGTACGCGGAGGGGTTGGGCGACGTCGGCAACGGCCACACGCTGAACCTGTCCGGCACCGACCGCGCGAACATCGACCACGTGTGCGGCGCCATCAGCACCTGCGTCGTCCTGGACGTCGCCGGCCGCCCGCAGATCGTCACCGACGAGCTCGCGAAGATGGACGCGTTCGTCATGTCGTGGCTGCCGGGCAGCGAGGGCGCCGGCGTCGCCGACACCCTGTTCGGCGACCGCCCCTACTCCGGTCGCCTCCCGGTCACCTGGCCGCGCGCCGAGTCCCAGGAACCCATCAACATCGGCGACAAGGACTACGACCCGCTCTTCCCCTACGACTACGGCCTGACCACCGCCCGTCGCTGACCGGGCGGCTGTCAGTTCGTCGTGGCGCCGCCGTTGAGGTTGATGGTCTGCCCGGTCAGCCAGGACGCCTCCGGGGAGGCGAGGAAGACGACCGCGGCGCCCACGTCCTCGGGGGTGCCGAGGCGCTTCGCCGGGACCGAGGCCGCCAGGTGGGCGGTGACCGACGCGTCGCCCCGGGCCGCGTTGTTCATCAGTCCGAGGGCCAGGCTGTTCGCCGTCACGCCCTGGGCCGCGACCTCCTGGGAGAGGTGCCGGATGAAGCCCTCGATGCCGCTCTTGCCGGTGCCATAGACCGCGACGCCGATGTTCAGGCCCGTGCGGCCGGCGCCGGAGGAGATCTGCACGATCCGTCCCCAGCCCGCCGTGCACATGTCCTCGAGCACGGCGTGAATGCAGTGCAGCGAGCCGTAGATGTTCAGGTCGATCGGCCCACGCCACCGGGCCGGGTCGAGCTGGCGGAACGGGACGGCTCCCATGTCCGGGTGAATGCCGGCATTGTTCACCAGGATGTCGACKGGCCGGCCGACCTCGGCCCGGATCCGCGCCACCGCCGCCCGCACCGCGTCGGCGTCCAGGACATCGAACGCGATCGCGATCGCCGTCCCGCCGGCCGCCTCGATCTCCTTGCGCGTGGCCTCGGCCCGCTCGAGAGAAAGATCGTTCACGGCGACCATGGCCCCCTGGGCGGCTAACGCGCGCGCCGCGCCCGCGCCCATGTTCTGCCCAGCCCCGGTCACCAGCGCCACATGCCCCGCCAGTTCGAACATCCCGCACCTCTCCCCTACTAGAACTCTGTTCTCGCCGCCCGCTTCGGAGAAGGGTACGGTGCCCCGATGATTGGGCGCGAGGAACGGCGGGCCACGCAGGTGCCGTCGATAGAGAACTGGAACCGGCTTCTTGAAGGGCGGGTCGCCGTGGTCACCGGGGGTGGCGACGGGATCGGCGGCGCCATCGCTCGGCTGTTCGCCGAGCATGGCGCTCTCGTCGAGGTYGCCGAGATCGACCCGGAGCGGGCCGAACGGTTACGCGCCGAGGTGACGGGTGCGGGCGGGACGGTACGCGCGCACGTTGTCGACGTCAGGGCCGAGCAGGACGTGGCACGGCTGGCGGACACGGTGCTCTCCGAGCACGGGCGGGTCGACGTGCTGGTGAACAACGTCGGCGACTACCGGCCGCTGGCGCGGTTCCCCCAGTCGTCGACCGAGTCGTGGCGGCAGATGTACGAGACCAACCTGCTGCACGTCTTCGCCGTCACGCGCGCGTTCATCCCGTCGATGATGGAGCGGCGTAGCGGGAGCATCGTCAACATCCACTCGGTCGAGGGGATGCGCGGCTACCCGGGTGACCCGGTCTACGGCGCCATGAAGGCCGGCGCAGCCCATTTCACGACCGGCCTGGCGGTGACCATGGGCCGCCACGGCATCCGGGTCAACGGAATCGGYCCCGACCTCACCCAGACGCCACAGGTCGACTACCTCACCGGCTACGAGGACCACGACGACCTCTGGGCCTCCTGGGCGCCCGTCGGTCGGCTCGGCTGGCCCGAGGACCAGGCCCGCGTCGCGCTCTTCCTCGCCAGCGACCTCTCGTCGTTCGTCACCGGCCACAACATCCCCGTCGACGGCGGCACGAAGGCCGGCGCCGGCTGGTTCTACTCGCCGAAGGAAGGCCGCTTCGTCAACCGCCCCAGACACCTGTGACCGGGCGGCACAGCCGCCAGCACGGGGCAGGCCCGCCTAGTTCTCAGGGGTGCCGGCGGGGGTGAGGTCACCGGCGCGGGCGGACTCGCGTGCACGGGCGGCCTGCATGGTCTGGTCGATGAGGACGGCGATGGTCATCGGGCCGACGCCGCCGGGGACCGGGGTGATGTAGGCGGCGCGCTCCGCGGCCGGGGCGTATTCGACATCGCCCTGGTTGTCGGCGTAGCCGGCGTCGACGACCACGGCGCCGGGCTTGATCCAGTCACCCTTGATCAGGGCCGGACGACCGACGGCGGCGACGACGACATCGGCACGGGCGACGTGGTCGGCCAGGTCCGCGGTGCGGGAGTGGCAGTAGGTGACGGTGGCGTTGCGGGCCAGCAGCAGCATGCCGACCGGCTTGCCGAGGATGGGGCTGCGCCCGACGACGACGGCGTGCTTGCCGGCCAGCGGAATGTCGTAGGCGTCGATCAACGCCATGATCCCGCCCGGCGTGGCCGACCGGAAGCCGCCCTCGTCGAACGCCATCATCGCGAACGACGTCCTCGTGACGCCGTCGACGTCCTTCGACGGGGCGATCGCCTCGAAGGCCGCCCGCTCGTCGATCTGGTCAGGCACCGGGTGCTGCAGCAGGATGCCGTCGACCTCCGGGTCGGCGGACAGCTCCCGGATCGCCTCGATCAGGGTCTCCGTCGAGATCGACGCGTCCAGCTCCAGGCGGCGCGACTGCATGCCGACCTTGGCGCAGCGGTTCGCCTTCATCCGGACATAGGTGCGGGAGGCCGGATCGTCGCCGACGAGCACCGTCGCGAGCACCGGGACGCGGCCGTGGGCGGTGACGAACTCGGTCACCTCCCGCTCGACGCGATCAAGAATCGCCGTCGACTGGGCCCTGCCGTCAAGGATCTGCGCGGTCATACGGTCTCGGTCTCCTGGGAGTCGGTCCTGGCGCCGGGCGCGCCGCGATGCCAGGCTACGGCGCGGGCGAGCACCAGGCGTGCCACGCCAGCCCGGAACGGAGGGGATCAGGGGTGGGTGACGGGCTTCCGCGGCCGTTCGGTGACTACCAGGTGGAGATCTACCTCCAGGGCCTGAGCGGTGTCCTGCCGACGCTGCCGATGGTCTTCGACGAGCTGGAGCGGCGGGCGGCGAGCGCGCTGTCACCGTCGGTCTGGTCGTATGTGGCCGGTGGGGCGGGTGACGAGGCGACCCAGCGGGCCAACCACGCGGCCTTCGGCGGCTGGGGACTGGTACCGCGGATGCTGGTCGGCGCGACGGAACGCGACCTGTCGGTGGAACTGTGGGGTCGGCGGTGGCCGGCACCGGTGTTCCTCGCGCCTATCGGCGTCATCGGGTTGTGCGCGCAGAGCGGGCACGGCGACCTCGAGACCGCCCGGGCAGCGGCCAGGGCCGGCGTCCCGATGGTCGCCTCGACGCTGACCGTTGATCCGCTGGAGGAGGTCGCGGCCGAGCTCGGCGAGACACCGGGTTTCTTCCAGCTGTACACGCCCAAGGACCGCGAACTCGCCGAAAGCCTGGTGAGCCGCGCCGAGCGGGCCGGTTTCGCTGGCATCGTCGTCACCCTGGACACCTGGGTCACCGGGTGGCGGCCCCGCGACCTGGCCACGTCGAACTTCCCGCAGCTGCGCGGACACTGCCTGGCGAACTACTACACCGATCCCCGGTTCAGGGCGATGCTCGGCGCCGACCCCGCGTCCGACCCTMAGGCCGCCGTCCTGCAGTGGGTGATGACGTTCGGCCACGCGGTGACCTGGGACGACCTGCGCTGGCTGCGCTCGCTCACCAGGCTCCCGCTGATCCTCAAGGGGATCCAGCACCCGGACGACGCCCGCCGCGCCGCCGACGCGGGCGTCGACGGCATCTACTGCTCGAACCACGGCGGCCGGCAGGCCAACGGCGGCCTGCCCGCCCTCGACTGCCTGCCCGGCGTCGTCGCGGCGGCGGGCGGCCTGCCCGTCCTGTTCGACTCGGGCATCCGCTCCGGCGCCGACGTGGTCAAGGCGCTGGCCCTGGGCGCGTCCGCGGTCGGGATCGGTCGGCCATACGCGTACGGCCTCGCCCTCGGCGGCGTCGAAGGCGTCATCCACGTGCTCCGCTCCATCCTCGCCGAGGCCGACCTGATCATGGCCGTCGACGGCTATCGCGCCCTGGTCGACCTCACTCCGGACGCTCTGCGCCGCGTCAGCGGCTAGGCGGCAGGGTCAGCTGTTGGTCTCGATGTAGTCCGCCGCGTCCTTGCTTTTCGTGTTCACCCCTGCGCCGGCCTGGTGGTCGGCGTAGAACTGCAGCCACCGCATTGCCAGCTGGTGACGCAGTTCCGGGCTGGTGCTCTTGATGAAATCCGGGATCGCCTCGCGTTCCTCCTCGTCCAGGTGTTTGCCGTTCTCGGTCCGGGCCTCACCCACCGCCTCGAACCAGACCTTGCTCCCGGCCCGGTGGGAGCGGGCCTCGGCGACCGCGTCGCGGATCTTGTTGTGGTCATCGATCGCGTCCTCGGTCTCGTCTTCCGGATCACCGGCTTCACCCTTCTTCAGCAGAGTCGGGTAGAACACCGTCTCCTCCGCGTCCGCGTGGGTGTCCAACCGGATCGCCAGCACCTCCCACACCGCCTTCAACTCGGCGTTGCTGGTGGCGTAGTCGAGGTAGAAGAACTGGCGCCGCAACCAATCGTGATCCGCGTAGACCAAATCGACAATGTCAGCCATACAAGATCTCCCTAATTTGTTGATCCACGGTCATCGTTACCACCGGCGATCACCGCCCAAACGCTTTGATGGCCGCCGCCCGATGCGCGGGCGGGCCTGCTGGTCGCCTGCCGGTGCGCATACGGCCGGAGGCCGGTCGAGGCTGGGTGGCCGGTCGAGGCTGGGTGGCGACGCGCTCGCCACCGTTCGTGGCGAACCGGCCCGCCGGGTCCATACCTACGCGCGCGGACGCCGCGCCCAGGCGACGCGCGCCCCGCCACCTCGGCCGGCCCCTGACTGGGGCGGCGGAAAATAGCGTTTCACGGCGCGAGATTTCAGCAATTGAGCGGGATTAGGCGGAGGTCCGCCGGGTAGACCCCTCGGCAGCAGACATCATCAACAGGCGGGAAAGTGAACATGGGTATTATCGCGTGGATCGCGCTCGGTCTGGTCGCCGGAATCATCGCCGAAAAGCTGACCGGTGAGCGGACGAGCTGGGTGGTCGCCGGGGTCGTCGGGATTGTCGGCGCCCTGCTGGGTGGCTGGCTCGCCAAGGTGATTTTCCATGTGCACTCGCTGAACACGTTCTTCAACATCTCCACCTGGATCACCGCGATCGTCGGCGCCGTGGTTCTCCTGCTCATCGTGCGCGCGGTGACCGGCGGCCGGCGTGGAGCCCGGATCTAGCACCACAGGAAGATCGCCGATCCACCTCCGCGCGATGTTCCCGCGCCGTCTCCTCGGGCTCGTCGCCGATGGGGCGGAGATCGGCGGCCGACCCGACCTCGGGCCGGCCGCCGACTTCGCGTTGGTGGGTCGCGGCCCCGACAGGGCCCGACCGTTCCACGCCATCCGTGTGACTCTCGTCGAGAGCAATGCCGCCGCAACGCGGCGGAGCATCCGCAGGGCACCGGTTTCGGCCCGCGGTGAGCAAGGGGAGGACGGAGTGACTCGGCACCGGCAACGTCCACCMGCCCATCCGCGTCCCGTCCTCACCGCCTCGCGGCCCGACAAGTCCGGCCTGAATCGGACGCCATCTCGGACGCGGCTGCGACTCCTCACATGATGACCGAGCGGATCGAGGAGTTCAGGATCGGGCGTGATCCCATGGCCGTCCGGGACATGCGCCACGCCGTGCGCCGAATGTGCTGCAGCGCCGATCTACCCGCCGATACCTGCGATACCGCCATGCTGCTGACCAGTGAGACCGTCACCAACGCGATCGTGCACGCAGGCACGTCCGCGCGCCTGGTCATCCGGGCCTCATCGGGCTGTATCCGCGTCGAGGTCACCGATGACAACAACCGCTCACCCACCACCGCCCCCACCAGGACCGACGCGACGCATGGCCGGGGCATCGGGCTGATAGACACCCTCGCGACCCGCTGGGGCATCCAGCGACACACCCATGGAAAAACCGTGTGGTTCGAGATCGTCCCGGAATCCTCGATCGCGCCGCACCACCTGGTCCTGCCGCCAACCGGCTGACGCGCCGGCCTCGGTGGCGTTGGGCCGGCCAACCGGGGCGGGCCGGCGCGGGGCCGGACGGACGGTTATCCGGTGGGGACGTGCAGGATGAGCAGAGCGGTGTCGTCGGTAGCGTGGCCCTCGGTGAATTCCAGAATGGCGGCTTCCAGGGCGTGCGCGAGGTGCGCGGCGCCCTGGCCGCCGTTGGCGTGCAGGACGTGGCGCAGCCGGGTGTCGCCGAAGAACTCCCGTGTATGTGGGTGGCGTGCCTCGGTCACGCCGTCGGTGTAAAGCAGGAGGCTGTCGCCGGGTCGCAGCGCGAAGCGGGTGTCGGTCAGGTCGGGATCGGGCACGATGCCGAGCGCGGTTCCCGGCTCACCCACGGCGCTGATCCCGCCGTCGGCACGGCGCAGCAGCGGTGGTTCGTGGCCGCCAAGCGCAAGACTCCCGTGGACCGAGCCGTCACCCCGCGGCGGGTGCAGCACCGCGTAGATCGCCGTAAGGAAGCGATGATCGTCGACTCGTTGCGTCGCCAGAGCGTCGTTCAGGTGTGCCAGCACCTGGGCGGGTGACCGTTGCCGGGTCGCGGCGGCCCGGATCGTGTAACGCGCCAACGCCGTCACCTTCGCCGCGTCGAGCCCCTTGCCGCAGACATCGCCCAGCGCGACGCCCCACAACCGGTCGTGATGCGGGAACAGGTCATAGAAGTCGCCGACCACCTCGGTGCCGCTCGCCGTGGCCGGGAGGTACCGGGCAGCGATCTCGACGCCGGGCACGGCCGGCAGCATCGGCGGCAGGAGGCTGTCCTGCAAGGTGCGGGCCAACGCCACGGCCTGCGTCGCGCTGCGCTGGGCACGACTCGCGGTCTCTCGAAGCTCCACCTCGCTGGAGGCGGCCTTCGCCAGACCGGAGATCGTCAGAATGTCCCGGTCACTCCACTGCCGGCTGCGGCGGTCCACCGCGCACAGCGTGCCCAGGATCAACCCGTCGGGCGAGCGGACGGGAAACCCGATCCAGGCGCCGATGCCCATCGACGCCACCGACGGGTTGTCCCTGGTCCGAGGATCGACCGCCGCGTCCGTCACGATCAACTCGGCGCCCGAATCGATGACGTACTGGCAGAAGCTCTCACTGACCGCGTTCTGCCGCTCGGCCGGGTCGGTCACATCGACACCGATACAACTCTTCCAGAACGAACGACGATCATCGACGAGCGTGACGAACGCCCACGGCGTCCCCAGCAGCGCCGCCGCCAAGCCAGAAAGGTTGTCGAACGGCGCTTCCGCCGGCGTGTCCAGCAAGCCCGTGGCCCGCACCGCCGCAAGCCGGCGCGGGTCGAACACGGCACGTGGCAACGGAGCGCGGTTCTCCAGGGTCAGAACGTCAATGGCGGCCATTTTAGGGCAGCGCCCGCTTCGCGCGGCGCGCAAAGCGGCCGAACTCCCCCGCGGCCGCTTACGGTCCACGGCGTCGGCGAGGTTCGCAGTCTGGACGGGACCGTCACCCGCCTCCGCCGGTCCTCGCCCTCCGCCTCACGCCGACCGGTCTGAGCCGGCCCGTCTCAGAGGCCACGTCGCTGCCCCCGCCGCGCTTCCGGCAAGGTCGTGCGCACCGTACGCCGGGCCGACACCCGCGCCGGCCGCTGCCCAATCGGGTTCGACCGGGCGCACGGCGAGATCGACCCGTTGATCGCGCGGGCCTCGGAACCTACGCAGCAGGTACCGGTGGGCCGGCTTTTCCACGGTGTGGTGCAGGAACGCGCCAAGTGCGATGGAGAAGGAAAAACCCGCGAGTATGGCGAGAGCCGCCGCGGGCGCGCTGGCCGTGTCGAACCAGCCGAGTTCGGTGACGACCGCGAGTGCGCCGGGGTGGATGAGATAGAAGGCGTAGGAGACCACGCCGAAATAGACGAGAGGGCGGGCACTCGCGATGGGTACTCGGCGGCCGTCCGCCTCCCGGGTGGCGACCAGGAAGATGATTGCCGCGAACGACGGCAGGGTGAGGGTGTCGATGAGCCCCGAGTGGTCACCATAGCGGTACCCGAGCATGATCGGGACCGCTAGCCAGGCGGTCGCGAGGACGGCGAGCGTCCGGCGCTGTCCCGCTGTGCCGCGCACGCCGTCCTGCGCCAGAAGGCCCAGCACGATACCGAGGACAAACTCGCCGACCCGCACCGCCGGGTTGGCGTAGAGGGCGAGGTCGAGGCGGGAATCCACCACGCCGGCCAGGCAGGCCACGGCCGCCGTCGGCAGGACGACGAGGAGGGCCGCGCGGATCCGGGCCGCGTTGGTCCGGGCCACGAGCCGCTGGTAGACGAGTGGGAAGACGAGGTAGAAGAACGCCTCACAGGACAGCGACCACAGCACTGCGCCGCCCCAGCCGAAGTAGATGGACTGGGTGGGAATCCAGGCCTGAACGAGCAAAAGACTCGGAAGAATGGCGGCGGGTTTCGATCCGAAATCGCCGATCATCCCAAACCGCCAGGCGACGACGAGCCACAACACGATCGCGACGAGGTACAGCGGGTAGATCCTGGCGAACCGACGCCAGTAGAACTGGGCACGTGTCCCCGGACGGGCAGACCAGGTGAGCACGAATCCCGAGAGCATGAAGAAGAACATGACACCGACGTATCCGATGTTGCCGAGTGGCACCATGGGAATTGCTTCCTCGACATCCGCGTCGATGTGGCGGACAAACACGAGGGTGGCGGCGGCGCCTCGGAGACCGGTCAGCGACGGCAGGTCGCGGCGAGCCTGAGATCGCGGGGTAGCTCTGGGTCTGGACGCGGCCCGGTGGCGGCCGGACGATGGCGACATCCTCTCGGTCACCGTGCCCTTCTCGATTGTCGGGAGACATGCAGGGGCGGTCGGCGCCGGTGCGGAGGAGGACCGTGCCAGTCACACGGGCGGGCTGGTGTCATGCGCGGCGCACAGCCGGATGCCACCGTGAACACCGAGGCAGACACCAGCCGCGGCGCCGGATCAGGTCGTGACGGCACAACCCGACGCGACCGAGGCAGYGGACCACCAGGAGCTCGCGCCTCCGGCTCGCCCCAGTCCTGCCCTTCGATTCACGACCGCCCGGTCCGGGATCTTGCTGGCCGCCATGGACCAACCCTACCCATACGTTAATGTCAGGTTCGCCTGGACTGGCGCAATGCTACTACAGCCGAGTAGATGATTACTCGGCGTGAGAGTCCTCGGTCACAAGGGACACGCAGTAGCCGGACGCCGCATATGTCGGGCGGCCCGGGGTGTGACGTCAGCCCGCGGTCGGGAGGGCGGAAGGCAGCCCRCTCGGGGCGCCCATCCGCCGACGGGACCCTGTCGAGAGGGTGCCCGGGGTGCGCCTCCCCGAGTGCGCGGCGACCCATCTGTTGACAAACCCGATCGGGTTGGTCGACTATCGGAATCGTGTCGACGACTGATTACAGCGGAGGGCTGACCTCGCGCCGTTGCGTCGACTTCAAGCGCATCTGTAGCGCTCTGTGTTCGAGCTGACGACCAGGCGCATCTCGACGCCCTGACCCCTGGGGCAGCTGGCCGCGTGCCACCCCGCCGCGTGCCCACTTCTCGCTGGCCGCCGTCTCACTGGCGCCGTCTCACTGGCGCCTTGTCGCGTGCCCACGCTGTGGCACATCCACGCCACCCAGTTTTCTTGTCGGCCTTCGGCTCCCGGCGGCCGCAGCCTGGCTGCGGCTTGTGTTCGCCGAGCAGATGAATGCCCACAGCGGGATCGGCTACCTCATGATCCATGCACCGACGTTCTTGCGGTCGGACGTGATCGTGCTCTGTCTCCCTGTACGGAGTCTCACACCCCCGCCCACCTCGCTAGGAGATCCGTCCATGACCGTCACCACTGAGGCAGCGGCCGTCGCCGGCGCCATCCCGACCGTGTCCTCGCCGCCCGACGTGCCGTTCGAGGTCGTCCCGCTCTCGGGCAACCTTGGTGCCGAGATCCTCGGCCTCGACCTGCGCACCCTCGACGACGGCGTGACCGCGGCGGTCCGTGCCGCCTGGCTTCATTACAAGGTGGTCTTCTTCCCTGGCCAGAACCTGACGCCGCGGGAGCACCTCGCCTTCGCCCGTCGCTTCGGCGAGCCGACGGAGGGTCACCCGGTCATCCCCGGTCTGGCCGACCAGCCCGAGGTGTTCCAGATCGACTACACCCAGGTCAGGGAGCTGGCGGCGGTCTACGGCAATGTCAGCGACGTGTCACGCGGACTGGACTGGCATACCGACGTGACCTTCGTGAAGCGCCCACCGCTCGGCTCGATCCTCCGTGCGGTCGAGGTGCCCCGGGCCGGGGGCGACACGCTGTTCTCCAACCAGGAGGCCGCGTTCGACGATCTCAGCCCGGCGCTTCAGGGGTTTCTGAGCACGCTGACCGCCGTCCACGACGGCGAGGACCAGTTCAAGGCCGTCCTCGACCTGCTCGGCGAAGGCCGTTGGGAGGGCAAGACCTTCACCAAGCTCGAGGCGGTCGAGCACCCGGTCGTCCGCACGCACCCGGAGACCGGAAAGCGGTCGCTGTTCGTGAACCCGGGCTTCACCTCCCACATCAAGGAGCTGCAGCGCGCCGAGAGCGACGCGCTGCTCGCGTTCCTCTACCAGCACTCGGTACGCCCCGAGTTCACGGTGCGCTACCACTGGCAGCCGGGGACCATCGGCTTCTGGGACAACCGCGCGACCCAGCACGCCGTCGTCGGCGACTTCGGTGACGCGCACCGCGTGATCCAGCGCGTCACCCTGCGAGGCGACGAACCCCGCTGAAGTTGCTGGTGGCGCCGGCGCTGGCGGCGGTGCTGGCGGCGGTGCTGGCGAGCTGGCGGCGGGCCCGGAGGTTGAGCCAATCGCCGGCGAGGATCGGGGCGAAGCGGGCCGGGTTGTCGGCGGTGACGCAGGTGGGGACGGGCTCGATCAGGGTGCCGGGGTAGGCGTCGACGAAGTAGGCGACGCTGCGGCGCGCGGCCGGTCCCGTGGCGTTCGCCGGCGGAGGCAGCACCCGGTGCAGGGTGGAGGTCCAGCGGTCGTTGGTCCACATCGCGAGCAGGTCACCGATGTTCGCCACCAGCTGCCCCGGTCCGGGGTTCACATCGCGCCATTCGTCGCCTTGCCGGATCTGGAGGCCGGGCACGCCGTCGGTCCACAGCAGGGTGAGCACGCCGAAGTCGGTGTGCTCACCGCGACGGAGCTGGCCGGGCAGCGGGTCCCCGGCGTCGGCGGGGCGGGTGTAGAAGTTGGCCCGGGTCGACAGCGGCGCGTCGAGGCACAGGTCGACGAGCCAGCGTTCGCCCATGCCGAGCGCGAGGCCCATCGCGCCGAGCACCGCGCCGGCGAGCCGCGCCATCGCGGTCTCGTAGGCGCGGTACGCCCACTCCCAGCCGGCCGGGCGGGGCGGCCACGCGTTCGCCGGGTACCAGGCTCGGTAGTGATCGAACGGCGCGCGGTCGGCGTCGGACCGGCTGAAGCTCATCGCCTCGAACAGGTCCGGCGGGGTCCGGTTGTCCTCGGCGTAGGCCGACGCCTCCTCGCCGAAGGCGGTGTAGCCGATGTTGTTGCCGTCGGGGACCTTGCGCGCGACGCAGGCGAGTTTCTCCGCCACGGGCAGCGCGAAGAACTCGTCGCAGCGCGTCACGAACGCGCCCATGATCGCGTCCGGCACGCCGTGGCCCTCCAGCAGCAGGAACCCGGTCTCGCGGCAGGCCCGGTCGACGGCCGCGGCGACCGCCTCGCGCCCGGCCGCCTCGCCGGACCACCATCCGCTCAGGTCCACCGGCGCGTCATGCACCGAGCTCTCAGACATTCAGCGCGGCCGTGACGGTGTGGTAGCCGAGCTCCTTGCGGGAGATGTGCTCGCCCGCGACGACCGGGCTGTAGTCGGGCCTGCCCGCGGCGACGGGGAGGGCGGGGGCGACGAGGGCGTCGGGGTTGGGCTGCTGGAAGTAGGCGACCGAGTAGCGGCCGACGCTCGGGTCCTCGCCCTTGACGACGCGGTGCGGGGTGGCCGGCAACAGGCCGCCCGTCCAGCGCTCCAGCATGTCGCCGATGTTGATGACCAGCGATCCGGGGATGAACGGCACCTGCCACCAGCGGCTGTCGGCGAACACCTCCAGCCCGCCCGGCTCGCTGGGCCGGTAGAGGAGGGTGAGCGCCCCGTGGTCGGTGTGCGGGCGGTTGCGCAGCATCGGGCTGTCGGCGAGGCCCCCGACGCGGGGCGGGTAGTGGTTGGCGGCGAGGTTGTTGAAGTGGCGGTCGAACTTGTCGGCGAACCAGTCGCGCGGCAGGCCGACGCCCAGGGCGACGAGCTCGAGGAGCCGGTCACCGAGCGCGGTCATCGCCCGGTAGTAGTCCTCCCACACCGGCCGCAGCGACGCGGGGCGCTCGGGCCACAGGTTCGGCCAGCGCCACAGCTTGGCCTGCGGGCTGCCCACCGGGTAGTCACCCACCGGCTCCAGTTGGTTGATCAGTAGCGACTCCATCAGGTTCGGCGCGCGCGCCGGTCCCGACTGGTCAGGTACCGGCTMGTAACCCCGGATCACCTCGGGCGCGGGGAAACCGACCCGCATCTTCTCGTCCAGCGGCAGCGCGAAGAAGTCCGCCGACTCAGCGCAGAACCGCTCGAACAGGCCGAGGTCGACCTCATGGCCGGTGATGACCGCGAAGCCGGTGTGCCGGAAGGATTCGACGAGGCCCTGGGCGACCGCGGCCTCCCCCGCCGAGCCCGCCGGCGCGCCGATCGCGGCGCTGACGTCGACGACCGTCACCGTCGCGACGCCGGCGCTGGCGTCGCCGTCGGTCGAGCGATCCTCGATGAAGATCGCCGACGGCGACGACGGCGACGGCAGGTCGGCGGCCTCGACATCGTTCATGTGCACGCTCCTTCGCGTCGTGGCCGCCCGACCGGGCCGCCGCCTGGCTCCGGCCCGCCTCCCGGGAGAGCGGGAGGCGGGCCGGGATCGAGAGATGGCGTCAGGACTTGGCGAGGCCGATCTTGCTGAAGTCGACCTCGAAGGCGCCGATGTTGTGCGCCTCCGGAATCCCGGAGATCCACTTCTGGGCAAGGATCCAGTCGTTGTTGTTCGACAGGTGCAGATAGCAGCCGTTCTGGCTGTAGGTCTGCGCCGCCTGGACGTAGGTGTTGACGTCCCCGGTGGCGACCGCCTTGTCGAGCAGCTCGTTCACCTCGGGCAGCTCGCACTGCAGGAAGTCGATGCCGCCGGCGTTGTCCCAGAAGACGTGACCCCACATGTAGGGGTCACCGCCGTCGGGGCCGTTGGAGGCGTCGACGAAGCTGTCCGGGCCCTTGGTCGGGTCCTCGGACCAGGTGAACACCTGGTCGGTGGTGTAGCCCTGGACCTTCGCGTCCAGCCCGTCCGCCGTCAGCGCCGCGGCGATGATGTTGGCCATCTTCTGGCCGTTCGGCTGGTTGGTCTGGAAACCGACGACGAGGCTCTTGTCGGCGGCCGTCTTGGCGTAGGCCTGCATCACCGACGGGTCGTAGCTGATGTTCTGCTTGTCGGCGCCGCCGGGAATCATGCCGCGGGCGTAGACCGTCGTCGCCGGCGAGGCGAACTTCTCGCCGAGCACCTGCGAGACCAGCTGCTCCCGGTTGATCGCCTGCAGGTAGGCCATGCGGGCGTCGCGGGTGGCGAAGAAGTCCTTGTTCGGGTTGGTGGTGATCTGCGCGGCCGCCAGCTGCGGCAGGAAGTAGTTGTCGACGTTCTTGTCCGCGTACCGCGGGATCGCCGACGACGGGAGCGCGTTCACGACCAGGTGGACGTCACCCTTGTCGAACGCCAGCTGCAGCGCCGAGGCGTCGGTGTAGACGGGCAGCCGGATCGTCTTGAACGGGGACGTCCCGCCCCAGTACTTCGCGTACTGCGTGAGCACGTACAGCTGACCCACGTTCGCGGTGGTCAGCTCGTAGGGGCCTGCGCCCAGGTCGTGGGTCTTGAGGTAGGTCTGCGCCTGGTCGCTGCCCGCGTGCTCGGTCAGGCCCGTCGGCGAGAGCATCTTCGGGCCGAACGGCGAGGCCAGGTAGTTCAGGAAGGCCGCGTTCGGCTGCTTGAGGTGCACGACCGCGGTGAGGTCGTCCGGCGTGTCGACCGACGACACGATCGCGGCGAGGTAGGCGGGGCCGCCCTCGAGCGACGCCTGCCGGGCGATCGACGGCATGACCGCGGCCGAGGTGAACGAGGTGCCGTCGTGGAACGTCACGCCGGAGCGCAGGTGGAACGTGTACGTCAGCTTGTCGTCGCTGACCTCCCACGACGTCGCCAGCTGCGGGGCGATCTTGACCTGGTCGGTGTTGTTCTCGTACGTGACCAGACCGTCGTAGACGTTCTTCATGATGGCGATGCCGTTGCCGGCGTAGAAGATCGCCGGGTCGGGCGGCATGCCGATGTCGCCGAGCAGGCCGACGGTCAGCGTGCCATCGGTCGGCGGCGCGCTGACCGCGTCGCCGTCCCCTCCCGAGCCGCCGCCTCCGCAGGCGGCGAGGGTGGCCGCGAGCACGGCCGCGGCGGCCCCCAGGGCGGCGGCTCTGGCCGAGCGCCGTCCGAATGTTCGAGTCATGCGTCCAGTCCAATCAACGAGCGGGCGAAAGCGACGTGTGGGTGACGTGCGGGCAATGCGGCGGGTCACGGTCCGCGGGTCACAGGACGAGAGGTCACAGAACGAGGGGGCAGGACATGGGGTCACGAGGCGGGACGGTCACAGCGCGAGGCGCGGGTCGGCGACGGTCTGCAGGACGTCGACCAGCGCGTTCGCGACGATGTAGATGGCGCCGAGCAGCAACGTCACGCCGGCGATCGCCGGGAAGTCGGCGCTCGCGATGCTGTCGGACAGGTACGAGCCGATCCCGGGCCAGCTGAAGATCTTCTCGACGACGACGACGCCGGCGAACATCGCGCCGAGCTGCAGGCCGGACATCGACAGCGCCGGGCCGAGCGCGTTGCGGACCACGTGCCGGCCGAGAACTCCGGCCTCGGTGACGCCCTTGGCACGGGCGGTGCGGACGTGGTCGGCGCGCAGCGTCGTCTCGATGCTGGACCGCAGGATCCGGCCGATGGCGATCGCCGGCGCGATCGCCAGGGTCAGCGCCGGCAGCAGCAGATGGCGCAGCGCAGCGCCGAACTGGCCGGGGTCGGCGTGCAGCAGGCTGTCGAGCAGCATGAAGCCGGTCGGCGTCGACGTGTCCGCGCCCCGGCCGGCCGCGGGCAGCCAGCCGAGCTCGGAGTAGAACAGCACGATCCCGAGCAGGCCGACCAGGAACGCCGGCGCGGACGCGAACACCAGCAGCACTCCGCGCAGCGGGCCCGTGCCGCGGACGCGCAGCGCGCCGGAGAACGCGTACCCGGCACCGAGCAGCGCCGCCAGCACGAAGGCGGCGAACACCAGCTCCAGCGTCGCTGGGAAGAAATGCCAGAGATCGCCCGCCACGCCGCGGCGGGTGCGCAGCGACGTGCCCAGGTCGCCCTGGAYGGCGTGGCCGACGTAGCGGAAGTACTGCTCGAGCAGCGGCCGGTCCAGGCCCAGCCGGTGGCGGACCTGCGCGATCTGGTCCGGTGAGGCCTTCGCGCCCAGGTAGGCGGCCGCCGGATCGGAGTCCGACAGGTGCGACAGCACGAACAGCACCAGCAGCAGGATCAGCAGCAGCCCGACGGCGACGCCGCCGCGGCGCAGCGCGAACTTGGTCATGACCGGCCTCCGAGCAGCCGGCGCAGCGCGTCGCCGCTGAGGTTGGCGATCAGCGTCAGGGCCAGCACCGCCAGCCCGGGGATGATCGGCACCCATCTCTGGCCGAGCAGCTGGTCGAGGTTGCCGGCCGTGTCGGCGCCGAGCTCGGCCGCCGGCTGCTGCTGGCCGAGGCCGACGAACGACAGGCCGGCGAGCAGCAGGATGACGTTGCCGATGTCCAGGCTCGCGCTCACCACGGCGCTCGGCACGACGCCGGGCAGCAGGTGGCGCAGCAGCAGCCGCAGCGGGCCGACCCCGGCGAGCCGCGCCGCCTCGACGTGCGGCCGCGCCGCCAGCGCCCGCGTCTCGCCGCGCACGATCCGGGCGTAGTACGGCCACCAGACGATCGAGATCCCGACCAGCGTGTGGGCCAGGCTCGGCCCGAGCGCGGACACGATCGCGATCGCGACCAGCGTGCCCGGCATGGCCAGGAACAGGTCGGTGCCGCGCATCAGCACGCTGTCGACCCAGCCGCCGAACGCGCCGGCGACCAGCCCCACCGTCCCGCCGACGGCCAGGCCGACGAGGACGACGAGGAGCGCGGACAGCCAGCTCGCCCTGATCCCGAACAGCACCCGGCTCTCCAGGTCGCGGCCGATCGAGTCGGTGCCGAGCAGGTGGTGCGGCGACAGCGGCCCGAGCGCCAGGTCGCCGACGGGGGCGATCGGGTCGTAGGGCGCGAGGACGGGGGCGAGCAGCGCGACCAGGGTGACCAGGCCGAGCAGCCCGACCAGCCCCCAGTCGGCCCAGCGGGACCGAGACTGCCACAGCCGGCCGGCGCCGAGACCGAACCGGCCGCCGAACCGGGCGGGGACGGCGGCGACCGTGCTCATGCGCGCTCCCCGGCGTCGAGACGGAAACGGGCGCTCTCACCCGACGGCGCGCCCGCCGGGGTGAGGCGTGGGACCGCGGCGAGCAGCGCCCGGGTGCGCTCGTGCGACGGAGTGGTGAGCACGGTGTCGGTGTCACCGATCTCGACGATCTCGCCGCCCGCGACGACGGCGATCCGCTCCCCCATCAGCCGGGCGACCGCCAGGTCGTGGGTGACGAACACGACCGCCATCCCGAACCGGGCGCGCAGGCCGCGGATGAGGTCGAGCACGCTGGCCGCGAGCGACGCGTCGAGCGCGCTCGTCGGCTCGTCGCACAGCAGGACGGCGGGCGGGACGAGCACCGCGCGGGCCAGGCAGATCCGCTGGCGCTGGCCGCCCGACAGCTCGGCCGGCCTCGCCCCCAGCACCGCCGGCGGCAGGCCGAGCAGGTCCATCGTCTCGGCGATCCGGGCAGCCGTCCCCGCCCGGCCGAGTCGCAGCGGCCGCAGCCGCTCGCGCAGCAGGCTGCCGACGGTGAGCCAGGGCGTCAGCGACGAGCCGGCATCCTGGAAGACCATCTGCGCCTCGCCGCGCAGCACGGCGCGCCCGTCGCTCGGCTGGGTGAGCCCGGCGATGACCCGCAGCAGCGTCGACTTGCCGGACCCGCTCTCCCCCACGATCGCCAGCGCCTCGCCCGCGGCGACGTCGAGGTCGACGCCGCGCACCGCGTGCACCACGTGCTTCGGCCCGCGGCCGCCGCGCGTGGTGAACCGGCAGTGCAGGCCGCGGATCTCGACGACCGGCGGCCCAGCGGGCGCCGACACCGCCGTCGTCGGCCCCGCCGCCACGGCGACGGCTGGGACGGCCGGGACGGCCTCGGCCCGCGGGGCCGGAACGGTGGTGGCCGGGGCCGGGGCCGCCGCGACGTCGGACGCGGGGCGCCAGCAGGCCCGCCAGTGGCCGGGACGGTGCTCCTGCGCCGGCGGCTGCTCGACGGCGCAGCGATCGACGGCCAGCGGGCAGCGGGTGTGGTACGCGCAGCCGACGAGCCGCGCGGCGACGTCACCCGGCTCCGGTGGCAGGGTTCGCAGCGCGCCGGAGCGCGGGGTGTCCAGGTCGAGGCGGGAGCCGAGCAGGCCCGCGGTGTACGGATGGACGGCGTCGGCGAGCACGTCGCGGGTCGGCCCCGCCTCGGCGACGCGGCCCTGGTAGAGCACCACGATCCGGTCGGTGATCTGGGCCGCGACCGCGAGGTCGTGCGTGATGAACAGGACGGCGCAGCCGAACTCGTCGCGCAGTTCGGCGAGAAGCGCGAGCAGCTGCGCCTGGACGGTCACGTCCAGCGCCGTGGTCGGCTCGTCGGCGATGACGAGCGCCGGCCGCCCGGTGAGCGCGATCGCGGCCATCACCCGCTGGCGCAGCCCGCCCGACAGCTCGTGCGGGAACGCCCGCAGTCGCCTCACCGGCTCGGGGACGCCGACCGCGGTGAGCAGCCGGACGGCCTCGCCGGCGTCGCCGGTGACCTCGGTGATCTGCCGGCCGACCCGCATCGTCGGGTTCAGCGACGTCATCGGGTCCTGGAAGATCACACCGAGGTGCTCGCGGCGCAGCCGGCGCCGCTGCGCGGGCGTGCCACGCACCGGGTCGGTGCCGGCGACCTCGACCTCGCCGCCGACGCGCGGCCGGGCCGCGGCCGGCAGCAGGCCCATCAGGGTCAGCGCCAGCACGCTCTTGCCCGAGCCGGACTCGCCGACCAGCCCGACGATCTCCCCGGGTGCGATGTCGAGGTCGACGCCGCGCAGCACCGGGGACGTCACCCCGCCCCGGGTGAGCGCGACCGTCAGCCCGCGCACCCGCGCCACCGGCCGACCCGCCGAGGGCTCCGTCGAGGGCTCCGTCGCCGACGCCGCCGCGACCTTCGTCGGGGCCGCCCGCCTGGCCGTCACCTCAGCCATCGCCGCCACCCAGATCGTCGATGCCGCCGAGGCCGCCGAGGCCGTCACCGAGACCGAGGCCGAGGTTGAGGCCGCCGACGGTGGTGGGCCCCGCCGGCGGGGGCGCCAGGGCGGCGAACGCGTCGTGGATCTCGCCGGGCCGCGCGAACCAGGCCCGGTCACGCCGGGACGCCAGGTGCTCGAGCGCCCGGGTGACCTGGCGCAGCCGGAACGGCGCGCCGGAGACGAACGAGTGCAGGACGACGCTCATCACCAGCGGCTGGCCCTCGGACGCGGCCAGCAGTTCGTCGAACTCGTCGACGATCATGTCGGCGAACGTGGCCGCGTCGACCTGACGGCCGATCATGGTGGTGCTGTCGTTGAGCTCCAGCGCGTACGGGATCGCGAGCAGCGGCCCGGCGGCCGCGCGCAGCCAGACCGGGCGGTCGTCGGCCCGCAGGTCCAGCAGGTACCGGTACCCGGTGGCGGCGAGCAGGTCGACGGTGTCCGCGGTGTGGGTGAGCCACGGGCTCGACCAGCCGCCGGGGCGGACGCCCTCCTCCTTCTCGATGCGGCTCGCGACCGCCTCGAGGTAGTCGCGTTCCTGGCCGGGCGGCAGGTCGGCGAGCGAGTCGGAGTTCGACACCCCGTGCCCCACCAGCTCGGCGCCGGCCGCGCGGGCCGCGTCGGTCACGGCCGGGGCGGCGTCGTAGACGCCGGTGTTGAGCAGCAGGGTCGGCGGGATGCCGTGCGCGCGCAGCCGGTCGAGCAGGCGGAACACACCGACCCGGTTGCCGTAGTCGCGCCAGGCCTCGTTGACCAGGTCGGGCTGGGGCACGCCGGGCAGCAGGTCCTCGACGTGGCCGTCGCCCGGCCGGTAGTCCTCGACGCCGACCGCGACGTAGACGGCGAGGCCGTGCCCGCCGGGCCAGCGACCGGGCGACGGCGAGGTGATCGGGTCGTAGGGGTAGCGGCGCGCCCCGCGAGGTCCAGGGTGTCCGGTCACAGGCCGCCTGCCCATCTCGTCATGCCGACGTCGACGCCGGCCGCCTGGCGGACCATCCGCTGGTAGGTGGGGTAGAGCCGGCCCGCGCCCGCCCGGTGGGCGAGCAGGGCGGGGCGCTGCGCGGCGAACAGCTCCCTGGCCTCGGCCAGCAGCGCGGCCTCGTCGACGCTGGTCACCGTCCCGTGCTCGGCGACGACGACGCCGTCGACCATGGTCAGCGCGACGCCGCCGCCGGACTCGCAGTAGACGAGCTGGCCGGCGAGGTCGCCCAGCGGGGTGAACGCCGGCGAGTGCAGGTCGAGCAGCGTGAGGTCGGCGAGGCAGCCGGGCGCGACGCGGCCGAGCTCGCCGGAGCGCAGCATCGCCGCCGCGCCGCCGGCCCACAGCGCGTCGAGCACCTCGGCGGGCCGCGGCCAGCGCTCGCTGTCCAGGCCGGTGATGTTGTGGATCAGGCCGGTGGTCTTGACGACGTTCCACATGTCGGCCGCGTCGTTGCAGATCGCCTCGTCGACGCCGAGGGCGACCGGGATGGCGCGGTCGAGCATCGCCCGCAGCGGCATCACGCCGCTGCCCAGGCGCAGGTTGCTCACCGGGTTGTGGACGACGACCGCGCCGGCGGCGGCGATGGCGTCGAGATCGGCGTCGTCGGTCCACACGGCGTGGATGACGTTGGTCCGCTCGGTCAGCAGGCCGAGGCCGGCGGTGTACTGGACGAGCGAGCGGCCGGCGAAGCGCGGCTGGGCGGCGGCGAGCACCCGCTGCGCCTTGGTCTCCAGCATGTGGGCGTACAGCGGGACGTGGTGGCGGGCGCTCAGCTCGTCGAGCGCCTCGAAGTACTCGACGCTCACCCGCTGCGGCGCGGAGATCGACACGGCCGCCGTCAGCCGGCCGTCGGCGGCGCCGTGCCAGGTGTCGAACAGGTAGGCGTAGAGCTCCAGCAGCTCGTCGCGCGAGCGGGGGCCGGGGGCCAGGACGTCGTCGCGCAGGCCGGCGGGCGCGAGGTCGGCGAGGAACGGGAGCTTGTCGGCCTCGGGCAGCTCCGGCTGGTCGAGGGCGACGGCGGCGCGGATGCCGCAGTCGGCGTAGGCCGAGGCGACCGCGTCGATGATCTCCGGGTCGGGCCAGGGCATGAAGAACGCGTCGTCCTGGACGGACGTGGTGCCGGTGCGCAGCATCTCCAGCGCGGCCAGCATGGTGCGCAGGTAGGCAGCGCGGGGGCTGGGGCGGGGCGCGTCGGCCGGCGTCTCGAAGAGCATGAACAGCTCGAGCGGCATGCTCGGCAGGTCGCCCTTGAGGTGGTTGGCCGGCGAGTGGAAGTGCGCGTTGACCAGGCCGGGGACCAGCAGGTGATGCCCGCGCCCTTCGACGACCCGGTCGGCGCCGTGGGGACCCTCGGTGTCGGCGGCGGTGCCGACGGCCGTGCCGACGGCGGTGATCCGGTTGCCGATGACGTGGACGTCAGTCGGGCCTACGGCGTGCCCGGGGGCGCCGGCCTGATAGACGAGGACGTCGCGAAACAGGGTGGAGGTCACGCGGGCACCGGCCCGAGCCGCGACGGCGGCGCGTAGGTGGCGGCCCGCGAGGTCGACAGGTTCTGGGCGAGCAGGCCCTCGGCCATCGTCACGGCCGCGGCCACCCCCTCGACCACCGGGACGTTCAGCAGCTCCGTCAGCGGCCCGACCAGGTCCGCGAGCCCCGCGCAGCCGAGCACGATCGCCTCGGCCGCGTCCGCGTCGAGCGCCGCCCTGGCCTCGGCGGCGACCGCGCCCAGCAGGTGCAGGGAGCCGTCGTGGACCTCGGCCACCGGTTCCTCGATGGCCCGCACCGTCGCCCGGTGGGCGAGGCCGGTGTCGCGCAGCACCCGGTGGGACTGCTCCCGGGTGCGCGGCGGCAGCGTGACGACGCTGAAGCGGGCCGCGATCAGGGCGGCGGTGAACAGCGCCGCCTCGGTCATGCCGACGACCGGGCCGCGGGCCGTCTCCTTCGCGGCGGCGAGCCCGGTGTCACCGAAGCAGGCGACCACGTAGCCGTCGACGCCGGCGGCCTCCCCCGCGCGCACCTGGTCGAGAACGGCGAGCGCGCCGTAGACCTCGTCGGTGTTGCTCTCGACCGAGTCGACACCGTGGGCCGCCGTCGAACCGACCAGCCGGGTAGCCGGGGCGGCGGCCGATCGGGCGCCCGCCAGCACGGCACGCGTCATCGACGCGGTCGTGTTCGGGTTGACGATCATGATCGTCCGGGGAGCCGTCACGCCACAAACGGTATACAGCTTGCCGTTTCGGCCAGGAAAAATGTGCGCTAAGTTCCCGTACTACCAGCATCAACTCCCAAAAGATCATAAAAACGGTATTCAATCTGGCCTGACACGGCCGATCCGGCGCGCCAGTCAGCAGCGGCCGGCCGCGAGGTCGCGAAGCGGACGACGACCGGCGCGCCGGAAATGGGACGATGAAGCCACCGGGCTGTCGGGACGGCCGGGAGGGACTGGAGGGTCGATGGCCACGCCGATCGCGTCAACGCGGGACCCGAAGGTCTTCGCGGAGTCGCTGTCCCGGCGGATCTACGACGAGCTGCGCGAGGGCATCATCCGCGGCCGCTACCCCCAGGGCAGCCGGCTCGCCGAGCAGCGGCTGGCCGAGGAGCTGCGCGTCTCCCGGGTGCCGCTACGCGAGGCGGTGCCGCTGCTCGCCGTCGACGGCTTCGTGCGGACGCTCCCGCGCCGCGGCGCGGTCGTCACGACGTGGACGCTCGACATGGCCCACGAGCTGTTCGACCTGCGGCTGTGCATGGAGGTCGGCGCCGCCCGGTTCGCCGCGCGCCAGGTCGCGCTCGGCCAGTCCGTCGAACCGCTGCGGGCCGCGCTCGAACGCTGCCGGGACGGGGTCCRCACCGGCGACCCCTACCGGATCTCGGGCGACAGCACCGAGTTCCACGAGGTGGTCGTCGCCCTCACCGGCAACTCGCTGATGCGCTCGGTGATGCGCTCGGTCACCGGCCGGATGATGTGGCTGTTCTACCTGACCTCCGAGCTCAACCCTGATGACGCGCTGGACGGCCACGAGGAGCTGCTGCGCGCGGTCGAGTCGGGCAACGAGCGGGTCGCGGAGAGCATCGCCTACGCACACATCGAGCGCGACCGCGACGAGTCCATGCGCGTCCTCGTGGAACAACGCGGCGTCCCCGTCGAGCAGGGCGACGTTCCCGACCTCCGCGCCCCTTAGCGGCGGACCGCCGGGCGGGCGAGGCGGGTGAGGATCTCGGCCTTGGCGCGCAGCTCGGCGTACTCGGCGGCCGGCACCGAGCTCCAGGTGATGCCACCGCCGGCACCGTAGGTCGCGAGGCCGGCGGCCCGGTCGACGAGCGCGGTGCGGATGGGGACACTGAAGCGAGCCTCGAAGGAGGCGGCGCCCGGTGGCGCGACCATGCCGATCGCCCCGCAGTAGACCCCCCGGGGGCCGTCCTCCAGCTCGCGGATCAGTTCCATCGTCCGCGCCTTGGGCGCACCGGTGACCGAGCCGCAGGGGAACAGCGCCCGGAACACGTCGACGAGCCCGGCCTCGGGGCGCAGCGCCGCGGCGACGCCCGAGGTCAGCTGGTGCACGGTCTCGTAGCGCTCCGCGCGGCACAGCGACGTCACCCGGACGCTCCCGGTGGTCGCGACCCGGGCGAGGTCGTTGCGCACCAGGTCGACGATCATGATGTTCTCGGCTCGTTCCTTCTCGCTGGCGCGTAACGCGGCCACGATCGCGGCGTCCTGGGCGGGAGTCTCCCCGCGGCGCGCGGTGCCCTTCATCGGCCGCATCCGCACGGCGCGCCCGCTGGTCTCGAAGAACAGCTCCGGGCTCGCGCTCGCGACGGCGAAGCGGCCAAGGTCGAGGTAGGCGTTGTAGGAGCCGCGCTGGCCAAGCGCCAGGTCGGCGTACAGGGACCGCTCGTCGCCCTCGGTCTCGGCGGTCAGCCGGGTGGTCAGGTTGCACTGGTAGGTCTCGCCGGCGGCGATCTCGCGACGCACGGCCTCGACCCGCGCGGTGTGCTCGTCCTCGTCCCAGGCCGCGGCCCATTCGCCCACCCGGTAGGCGCCGAGATCGCTCGCGCGCACCGGCGGAACGAGCCTGGGCGGCGGGGAGACCCCGAACCAGGCCAGCGGCAGGCCAGGCACAGGCGCGTCGACCGCGAGCGCCGGGTCGAGCCCCGCCGCCGCCTCGTAGGCGACGAAGCCGTAGGCCCACCAGCCGTCGGCGGCGGCGGCCTCGACGTCGGCCAGCAGTCCGGTGACGTCGCCGGGCCTCGCCGCCTCCAGGGTGAAGGCCGTCCGCGGGAACTCCCAGGCCACCCCGGCACTCAGATCGTCGAACCTCGCGTAAACGGGCGCCATCGTCTCCTCCCTGTCCAGCATCCCCCCATGGCGACGGGACGTGGCCCGTCCACCGACGAGGCTGCCGACGGACGGCGGCGGCGGACCCCATGGGCCGACCGCCGCCGAGACGGTCTACGAGGCCCGGCGGGCGGACAGCGCGGCGCGCAGCATCGGGATCTGCAGCGGCATCCGGGCCCAGGCCAGCGCGGCCAACGCGACGGCCCGCGGCTGGCCGTCGTCCTCGCGGGCCCGGCTGGTGGCGTCCAGCGCCATCTGCAGGTTGCCCGGCCACACGCCCAGGAGCACCGCGGCACTCGCCGGGCCCGCCCAGGACGCCTTCGTCAGCAGCCCCACCGCGCAGACCAGCTCGGCGACGCCGCTGACGTAGACGATCTCACGAGGGCGCGGCAGCGCCCGCGGTATCAGAGGCTCGAAGAAGGAGGGGCGCACCAGGTGCACCGCTCCACTGACCAGGAACGCCCCGGCCACCAACGAGGGGCTCGGCCGGGTGAACCGCTCGGCATTCATGCGGATATCGAACCACCGCGAGCCGCCACACGCGCTCGGCCGGTGAGCCGCGACCTTCTAGGCCGCGGGTGCGGGGACGCGGTCGAGGAAGCCGATCACGGAGCGGATGCGGCCGTCGGGGTCGAGGGTGAGCACGTCGAAGCCGGCGACCGGCGCGGAGCCGTCGGCGCCGACCAGCTCCCAGCCGAAGCGGGCGACGTCGTGGTGGCCGTCGACGGTGCCGGACAACCGGAACCGGTGTCCCGGGAACTGCGCCTGGACGGCGCCGATGAGGCCGAAGATCTCCCGGTGGCCGGTGACGCTAGCCAGCGGGTCGGTGTAAGCGCCGTCGTCAGCCCACGCCACGGCGACAGCCGCCGCGGTTCCCGACGGCTCGGTCGCGTTCCAGGCGGCGAGGTATCGCTCGACGGCTGTCTCGTGCGCACTCATGGCGGTCTCCCCACTGCTTCCAGGAAATGCCACCGGAAATCTCCCGGGTTCCTGGCCGGACGTTCCGGCACGGCAACCATCTCCCGGTTCGGGAAACGGGTCGATTACCACCCGGGTAATGGCCAGGGCCGGGGCAGGACGCGTGGCGGCCGGGTGGGCTCGCCGCCGAATCACCCGGCTCGGCGGACATCCGGGATGGGGTCGCCGGGCGTCGTCACGCGCAGGGCGGGCGTGGCCGCCGGGCGCCCTCGCCGGGCGTCGTCGCCGCGCGTGGCCGCCGGGCGTCGTCGCCGCGCGTCGTCGCCGCGCGTCGTCGCCGGCGCGGGCGGTTGGCCGCGATCGGATCGCGTGTGACCTCGCCGACCGCGGATGGTTGCCCACCAGGATCGCGCGCACACGGAGCATCACCACCGGGCTGGCGCGCCGTCACCCGCCGAGAACATGCGGCGATATTGGACGGTTCCCCGTCTCCCGAAGGTGCCGTCAGACCTGCATAAAGCCCGGTTGGTCGCCAGATTGATACCGATGCCTCCCGGTGCGCCGGGAGAAGGCGGTACTCTGCCGCTTCACACCTTGCCTTCCGAGGTGTTCGGGGCTACGCACGAAACGAGGGCACCACCGTGTTCCAAATCATCTGGATCGTGATCGCCGGTCTGGTCATCGGCGTTCTGGCGCGCGCGGTGCTGCGCGGGCGGCAGCACCTGCCGGTGTGGCTGACCATCGTCGCCGGCATCATCGGCGCGCTGATCGGCAACGTCATCGCCAGCGCGATCAACGTCCGGGACACCGGCGGCGTCGACTGGGTCCGTCACATTCTCCAGATCGCCGTGGCCGCCGTCGCGATCGTCATCCTGCAGCCCATCTGGAGGTCCCGCTCCAGCCGCAGGTAGCCGCGAACCGTTGACCGCCATGGCGGCGTCCTCCCCAGGGGAGGACGCCGCTTTCGCGTCTACGGCCGCGGACGGGCGCCGCCCATGTCCGCGGAGGCCGGCGGAGGCCGCCAGCGGCCGGGCCTACGCGTCCGCCCAGTCGGGGCTGTCGATGCCGTGGACGGGCGACTCGAGGCCGCGGTCGGGCCAGGCGACGATCCCGTCGCCGGTGACGAACCGGCAGACGCAGCCCGCTATCCGCCAACCGTCGGCGGTCCGGACCAGCTCGTCGCGGTAGAAGGTATGGCGCAGCGCGCCGCTGTGCCGGTTGACGAACAAGGCGTTGCGGACGGTGCGTATCCGGTCTGGCCCGTCGGCCTCGATGACCGGCGGCCCGGCCATGTGCAGGCCGCGCTGGGTCCCCTTGAACAGCCGGCGCAGGTCGTCGTGGCCACGGTACGTACGCCCGTCCACGTCGTAGACGGCGTCCGGGGTGAACAGAGCCACCCAGCCCTCGACGTCGACGATGTCGAGCAGCACGCAGTAGCGCGCGAGCAGGCCGGTGATGGCCAGTTGGTCCGCCGCTAACGGCTCCTCAGGAGAGTCGGCCACATTCGCTCCCGTCCACGAGGTGTGGCCGGCGCACCGACACTCCACCCGACACCCGAACCGACACCCGACCCGCCCGGCACTCGACCAACTTGTGAGCTGCGTCACGTCAGTGTAGACCGTCTGGCGCACCCCCGCCCCGCCTTTCCACGCCGAAGTCTCAGGCGGGTGGCCGACCTGGGCCGTCGCGGCCGACCTACCGCCGGCCGCCGAGCGGGGCGGCGGGGGTGAAGCGGACGGGCATGGACTCGATGCCGGAGACGAAGTTGGCGGCACGGCGAGGCAGCGGGGCGGGTGCGGCGAGCTCCAGATCGGGCAGCCGGGCCAGCAGGCGGGTGAACATGGTCGTCAGCTCGTGGCGGGCCAGCTGGTTGCCGAGACAGAAGTGCGTGCCGAAACCGAACGCCAGATGGTCGTTGGACGCGCGGGTGACGTCGAAGCGCTCGGGATCCTCGAAGATCCTCTCGTCGAAGTTGGCCGACTCGTAGAGCAGCAGCATCTGCTGGCCGGCCTTGAGCTCGGCGCCGTACCAGGCCTCGTCGGCGACGACGGTGCGGCACATGTTCTTCACCGGCGAGACCCAGCGCAGCATCTCCTCGACCGCGGCCGGGATCCGCTCGGGTTCGGCGGCGAGCAGGTCCCGCTGGTCGGGATGCAGCAGCAGGGCCTCCATCCCGCCGGACAGCACGTGACGGGTGGTCTCGTCACCGCCAATGAGGATCAGCAGCGACTCGCCGTACACCTCCTGGTCGGCGAGCCGGTCGCCGTCGATCTCGGCGTGCACGAGGACGCTGACGAGGTCGTCCGTCGGCTCGGCCTTACGCTGCTCGACGACGCGGGTGATGTGCTCGGTCCAGCCGGCGAACGCCTCTCCCGAGCGGGCGAGCTGCTCGGCGGACACGTGGGCGTCGAGCGCGCTCAGCATGTCGTCGGACCAGCGCAGCAGCGTCGCCCGGTCCTCGGGGGCGACGCCGAGCATGTCGCCGATCACGATCATCGGCAGCGGGGCGGCGAGGTCACGGACGAAGTCGCACTCCCCCGCCTCGCAGACCTGGTCGATCAGCAGGTCGCAGACTCCGGTGAGGTACTCGTGCCGCGAGCCGACCCGGCGCGGGGTGAAGCCCTTGTTCCCCAGCTTGCGGCGCTTGGTGTGCTCCGGGTCGTCCATGTCGATCATGTGGGGGATGGCGCCGGTGCGCGGCCGGGAGCCGCCGGCGCTGGAGAAACGGCGCGGGTTCCGCTCGGCCTCCAGCACGGCCGCGTAGCTGGCCACGCCCCACAGGCCGCTGTGCTCGTCGAAGAAGACCGGCTCGTTGGCCCGCAGCCAGGCGTATACGGCATGCGGGTCGCCGTGGTCGCCGGCGTAGAAATGGCCGTCGAGCAGGTTGAGGTCGGGCCGCACGGCCGGAGCTGTCATCGGGCGCCCTTCGGGTTCGGGCCGAGTCGGGCGCCGCGCGCCCGACAGCCAGGCGGGTGGGAGCGGTCAGGCCAGGCCGGTGGCGTCGAAGACCCAGGACAGGTCGCCGGCGGCCATGCTCTCCTGCCAGCCGGGCGGGGCCGCCGCCATCAACGTGTTCATGTCCCAGTAGTCGCGCCAGAGGACGATCACACCGTCGACGACGCGCTGGATGGACACGAACGGGAGAGTGACCTTCTCCCCCGTCGGCCAGCCCCAGTGCTCCTCGTGCTCGGTGACGACGAGGTCTCCCTCGGCCACGAACCGCGAGTCGCCGTGGCTGTACTCGGACAGCCCGGCCAGTCCCATCCTGAGCCGGGCCTCGATGCTCTCCGGCCCGCGGGCCGCCGCCGCGGCCGTCGTCGGCACGTCGTAGTAGATCGACTCCGGCCCGAAGAAGCCTCGGATGCGCGGCCAGTCCCGCGCGTACAACGCCTCCCAGAACGCGGCCGCGACCTCCCGAGGAGCCGCCGAGTCACCCATCCCGTCCTCCTGTGACCTCATGAGGCGCATACGGTCACGGCCACGAGCACGCGGAGCGCGCCGGCGAACCGGTGACCGGCGTCACAAGCCGCCCACTTTGTTTACTTTATACATAGCCCAGCCGGCGATCAACACGCTTCGACATCTCCGGCGGCGTCGAGGGATCGCCGACCGGGATGGGTGCTGACCTCCGCCTGGCCGAGGAAGCGACCAGGCGAAGGCGCCGGGCGTTCCTACGCCATCTGGTCGGAGATCGGCTCGTCGGCGACGGGCTCGCCCGAGGCGGRCTCGGCCGTGGCGGCCGCGCGGCGGCGCTTGACGTGGCGGGCGGCGAGGATGATCAGGGCGACCGCGACGACCGCGGCGATGATGTAGGACGGACCATGGAAGGCGTTGGCGATCTTCTCCCAGTGATCACCGACGGCATAGCCGGCGATGCCGAGGGCGGCGGTCCACGGGATGCAGCCGAGGGTCGTGTAGACGCCGAAGCGCAGTGGGGGCATCGCCGCGATGCCGGCAGGCAGGGAGATGAAGGTGCGGATGACCGGCAGCAGCCGGCCGACGAGCACCGACGCCGCGCCGCGCCGCTCGAACCACCGCTCAGCCTTCTCCAGGTCGTGTTCGCGCAGGAAGACGTAGCGACCGAAGCGGCGGATCACGGCCGGTCCGCCGAAACGGCCGACCGCCCAGGCGACGTAACTGCCGACGACGTTGCCGACGACACCGGCGATGATGACCAGCACCAGGCTGGGATGCGCGTCCTCGATCGCCCCGGCCGCCAGCGCACCGCCGATCAGCATGATCACCTCAGAGGGGATCGGGACGCAGGCGGACTCGAGGGCCATCAGCAGGAAGACCGCGAGGACCCCGTGGTTGGCGATGAAGTGCTGCACGGGTGCGTTCGCCTCTCCTGAGAGCAGTGGATCGAGAACTCGTGTCGTCGCCCGCCCGCCCGAGGGCGACGCGCGCGGCGCGGGTCGCGCCGACGGGCAGGCGGCGGACCGCGAACTGGGTCAGCGTACGGGTCTCGGAACAGCGAACGAGAAAGCGGGTCGGCACATCCCCGCGGGCTCGGCCGGGACGCCGTCGGTGCCGGGCGCCGGCCGGTCGACGCCAGCCGGGTCCGCCTCGGCCGGGCCCGCTGCCAGCACGGTCTACGCCAACAGGGTCTACGCCAGCAGGTCTGCGCCTCGAGGCCGGCACCGGCGGCTCCTAGGATCGCCGGCATGGAGCGACGAGTTCTGGGGCGGACGGGGCGGCCGGTGTCGGTCGTCGGGCTGGGCACCTGGCAACTGGGAGCCGACTGGGGGAACGTCGACGAGGACGGCGCGCTCGACGTGCTGGCGGCGGCCACCGAGGCGGGTGTCACGCTGTTCGACACCGCCGACGTCTACGGCGACGGGCGCAGCGAGCAGCTCATCGGCCGGTTCCTGCGGGAGCATCCCGGGTCGGGCGTGGTGGTGGCCACGAAGATGGGCCGCCGGCTCGCGCAGGTGCCGGAGAACTACGTACTCGCCAACTTCCGCGAGTGGAACGACCGGTCCCGGCGCAACCTCGGGGTCGACCGGCTCGATCTCGTCCAGCTGCACTGCCCCCCGACCTCGGTCATCACGGGCGGCGAGGTGTACGACGCGCTCGACACGATGGTCGAGGAGGGACGGATCGCGAGCTACGGGGTGAGCGTGGAGACCGTCGCGGAGGGGCTCGCCGCCGTCAGCCGGCCAAACGTCGCCAGTGTCCAGATCATCCTCAATGCCTTCCGGCAGAAGCCGCTGGAGGAGTTCCTGCCCGCGGCGCTCGCCGCCGGGGTCGGCGTGCTCGCCCGCGTCCCGCTCGCCTCCGGCCTGCTGTCCGGGCGCTACGACGAGAACACCGTCTTCGACCCGTCCGACCACCGCGCCTTCAACCGGCACGGCGAGGCGTTCGACGTCGGCGAGACGTTCGCCGGGGTGGACTACCAGGTCGGGGTCGAGGCGGCACGTGAGTTCGCGGCGCTGTCCGGCCACCCGGCCCGACTGGCGCTGCGCTGGGTGATCGACCAGCCGGGCGTCACCACCGTCATCCCCGGGGCCCGCAACCGGGCGCAGGTCGCCGACAACGTCGCGGCCGCGGCCGCCCCGCCACTCGACGCCGCGACGGCCGCCGCCGTCCGCGACCTTTACGACCGCCGCATCCGCGGCCTCGTCCACCACCGCTGGTAGCCGACGCCCCGGGAGACCGGGTGGGCCGGACCTCCACGTGTGACGGCCGGCCCCGCGGCCGGGTGCCCGGCGCGCCAGCATCGGGCACCGGGCCACCGTTACTCGGCCGGAGTCGCCCGGCCGCGGCCGGTTGACCGGAGCCGGTCAACCGCCGACCGGCGCCGTAGCCTCACCCTTTGCGTGCGCGACCGCCCAGGTCAGGGCGAAGTCGGCGATCTCCTCCCACCCTTCCTGAGCGGGCAGCAGGTGCGCGTAGCCCGGGTACTCCTTCACCTCGGTGACAGTGGCGGTCGACTTGTAGTGCTTGGCGTTCGACCGCTGGACCGCCGGCGGCATGATGTGGTCCTCACCGCCTGAGATGAACAGCAGCGGGGCGCGGTCGTCGTTCTTGTAGTCGACCCAGGCGTCGTGGTGGCCGGGCTCGAAGTTCGCCAGGACGCCGTTCCACACGATCCCGCCAGGAGCCGGGATGGCGTAGCGCTCGTACATCCGCAGCGACTCCTCCTCGGTGAACGTGTTGGTGAACGCGTACCGGAACTGCTCGTGGGTGAACCCGACCGCCTTGTGCCGGTTCGCCGGGTTCTTCAGCACCGGCAGGGTCGAGCGCAGCTGGGACAGCGGCGCGACGAGCACGCCCTCGGTCGGCGCCGAGTTGAGGGCGACCCCGGCGGCCCCGTAGCCGCGGTCGAGAAGGATCTGGGTGAGGGCACCGCCCGCCGAGTGCCCGATCAGGATCGGCGGCGTCGGGAGCGCGCCGATGACGGCAGAGAGATGGTCGACGACCTGGCGCAGCGTCAGGTCGTCCATGATGCTCGGGTCCGCGTTGATCGCCTCGACCTCGATCTCGAAGCCGGGGTACGCCGGCGCGACCACCGTGTACCCCTGGCTCTCGTACCGCTCGACCCAGTGCTCCCAGCTACGGGGTGTGACCCACRGGCCGTGGATGAGAACAATCGTGTCGGGCTTTCCCGTGTCAGCGCTCATGGATGTCACGGTAGGAACCACGTCGTCGGGCTCGCTTCCGTCGGATGACTACAGCGCGGTAGAGGAAGTTCGGCGGTTACCCGGGCACGCGCGACCGGGCGTCAGTCAGATGACACAAGTCGCGGAGCCTCGGCTCTGGCGCTCTGACGCCCTGACGCCCTGGCGCCCAGGGGCGCGGCCGGCGCGGCACGCGACCCGGGGGCGAGGGTCGCCGCCGCCCGGCCGCCGCCGCCCGGCCACCGAGGGCGACGGCGGCACTGTCGCGGCCGAGCACTGGACTTTTGGGCGGAAGTGTCGGGGCGCGGTGCGGCATTATGCAGTGCCATGAGCGCCGAGACCCTCGAGCACCGTCCGAACGGATGGGAGCTACGGCGCGAGCGCGTCGCCCGACAGCTGGAACGCACGGCGCTGACGCTGTTCGCGAGCGAGGCGCCGCAGGACGTGACGGTCGAGCGGATCGCCGCGGCCGCCGGGATCTCGATGCGCACGTTCTTCCGCTACTTCGCGAGCCGCGACGAGGTGCTCGCCTCGCTCCCGCGCAGCCTGATCGAGCTGCTGTGCGCCCGGGTCCGCGCCCGTCCGCCGCACGAGTCGCTGGTCGAGGCGTTCTCGGCCGCCGTCCGGGAGACGAACCACGAGCGTGAGGGCGACCGTGAGTTGCTGCTCACCTGGGGCCTCGCGGTGCACCGCTCGCCGGAGACCGTCATGCTGGCGCTGGCCCGCGGCACCGTCAGCACCTCCGCGGCCTTCCAGGCCGCGGTCACCGCCCGCCTGGGCGTCGGCCCCGACGACCCGCGTGCCGGCGCCTACGCCGCCGCCCTGTCCGGCGTGGTCAGCTACGGCTTCGAGCGCTGGGTCGCCCACGGCGGCACCGACTCCCTGTCCGCGACCCTCCTCGACGCCCTCGCCACCCTCCCCGACCTGCACTGACCGCGCCCGCGCGGCGAACCGTGGCCGATGGTCGACCGCGCGTACACGACCATCGACCACAGTTGGTGATCAGGACTGGGATCGCGGTCGACCATGGTGTCCCTGGAGTCGATGATCGGCCASGGTTCGCCGGTCGTCAGACCATCGCGTCGACGGGCTCGCCGAACGGCAGCCAGCGGACGCGGTCACGCAGGTCCACCGGGGCGCTGGCAAGGGTCCGCTCGACGTCCGCGCGGCCCTGCTTGAAGTGCCGCCAGCCCTCGTAGTGGACCGGGAAGGCGACGGCCGGCTCGGTGAGGCGCAGCAGCGTGACCGCCTCCCGGGCGGTCATGCTGTAGTGCACCGGGCCGGTCAGCGAGAAGCGCACGCAGCCCAGGTGAAGAAGCATCGCGCCGATCCGGAAGCGCTCGGCGACCTGGCGCACGCCCTTGAAGAGCACGGTGTCCCCGGTCACCCACAGCACGCCATCCCGCTGGCCCTCCCAACGCAGCGCGAACCCGATCACATGGCCGGCGACCGGGCGGGACAGCGGCGGGCCGTGGCGCGCCGGCGTGGCAGTGATCTCGATCGTGGTCCGGCCGGGTGCCTCCAGCCGCGTGACCTCCCACGGGGCCAGGCCCCGTGCGGTGACCGCGCCGCCGCTGCCGGCCGCGAGGCGGCGGGCGCCGGGCACCGTCGTGACGACGGTGCCGACGGACGGGAGCAGCGCGCGCCCGGCGTCGTCGAGGTTGTCGCCGTGGTGGTCGTGGCTGAGCAGGACGGCGTCGACGGGGCCGAGGTCGGCGGCGGACAGGGCCGGGCCGGCGAGCTTGCGTGACGACGTGCCCAGGCCGAATGGGTAGACGCGGCCGGGCGGGTCGAACGTCGGGTCCACGAGCAGCCGCCAGCCGGCCGCCTCGATCAGCACCGTCGGTCCGCCGATATGGGTGATACGGATCTTGTCGCTCATGCGGGTCCTCGCCTTCCGGGCTACGGCGGCGTGTCGGTGCCGGCGTCGCGCACCCGTCCCGCCGGTCGGCGCGCACGGCCAGGCCTGGACGCCGATGCCGCGTCAGCGTCGCAGGTAGGAGCCGTTCCGCTCATCTGTCATCTGACTCGGCCGATCACCCAGCGGCCCACGGAGTCGCCGACCGCCGACCCCAGGCCTCGCCTACTCGGCGTCCACGGCGTGGGCGGCGAGCGCGTCGCGCAGGGCCGCTCTGGAGGTGATGCCCAGCTTCGGGAAGATCCGGTAGAGGTGGGCACTGACGCCGCGGTGCCCGACGCCGAGCCGCTCGCCGATCTGCCGGTTGGTCAGCCCGGTCGCCGCGAGGTGGGCGATCTGGAGCTCATGGGGAGTCAGCGACTCCGGCCGACCCGTGTGAGGCCGGTGGTCGGCGACACCACCGCCCGCGGGCACGGCGTGACGCGGCGATGGGACCGTCACCCCGGCGGCCCGCAGCTCGCCTCGGGCGCGCGCCGCCCAGGGCAGGGCACCGAGCCGGTCGAACGTCTCGAGCGCGGCGTGCAGCGGACGGCGCGCCCGTGTGACCTCCCGCTCTCGCCGCAGCCATTCGCCATAGCCGAGCAGCAACCGTGCGTGATCGAACGGCCATTGGTCGGCCCGCGGCGCGGCGAGCGCGGACTCGTAGCAGGTCCGCGCCGCCGCGGAGCGCTCGGCCGCGGCCACCTGGGCGCGCGCCCCGGCGACCAGCAGGGCGAGCCGCGGCGAGATGGCCGGCAGGTCCGCGGCGGTGGCCACGGCGACATGCGCCCGCGCCTCCTGGAGCCGCCCGGTGCGCACCGCTGCCTCGACCAGGTCGCCGACGGTCCACAGCGCCTGCGGGACATAGGAGGCCAGCACCCCCGGCGGACTGATCCGGGCGGCGTGAGCGTACGCCTCCTCGTAGTCGCCCTGGCCGATCGAGACCAGAGCGCGGATGTGCGAGCCGAGTGTCAGGTGCGCCAGCAGCCGGCGCGGCTGCGCCCAGGCGGTGATCGCGTCGCTCCTCGCCACCGCCGCGGTGACGTCGCCGCGGGCCGCGGCGACCGCGGCGAGCACATAGCGGAAGCGGGACGAGAACAGCTGGTAGCCATGCGCGTCGGCCAGTGCCAGGCCCTCGCCCGCGTCGGCCACCGCCTCGTCCCACCGACCGCGCAGGTAGTGGTCGAAACAGAGGAAGGTCAGCCCGCCCACCACGTGGACAACCGCGCCGCCGTCGCGTTCCCGCTCGACCATCCGCCGGCACAGGTCGGCGTACTCGCCAAGCGCGTCGACATACTGCGCCGCGAGGCAGAGCCGCAGGACCAGCCTGGGTACCGGGTCGAAGGGCAGTGCCGCCGCGAGCTCCCGCAGCCGCTCCCGGGCGCCGTGCGCGGTGTTGGCGGGATCTCCGAGCGCGTCGTGACAGACCAGGGTGAGCCCTCCGAGCACTCCGGGGAGGCGGCGCCGGGCGGCGGCGAAGGTCTCCCACAGCTCGGCCCGGCCGCCGTGAGCGCACACGACGAGCAGCATGCTGGCGGTCTCGTCGGCCCAGTCGTCGGCGGCGGCGGTGGCGGTGGCCGTGGCAGCGGTGCCGTCGGCGGTGGCAGTGGCGGCGGACACGGTCGCGGCGTCGAGCGCGGCGCCCAACAGCCGATGGGCGGTGTCGACGTCACCGAGGCGGAAGGCGAGCAGGCCGGCCTCGGTAGCCGCGCCGTGGGTTGACCGGGAGGCAGCGCCTGCCCGATCAGCCGGCCAGAGCGGGCCGTAACCGGGCTGGCCGGCGGCCCCGACGACGGCCTGCGGGCGCTGCGTGTCCGTCGGTCCGGCCGGCCCCGGCGAGTCGGGCGGGACGAACGGGCCCAAGGCCGCGCCGGCGTCGTCGGCGGCGACGACGCCCGCGGCGGCGGGATGCAGCCGGCGAGCGTCGGCGAGCAGCTCGTCGGCCATGTCGAGCCGCCCGCAGTTGCTGGCGTGGTAGGCCGCCTCGGCGAGGCGGCGGGCGCGGTCGACTGGCGTGGGGGTGAGACCGACGGACCGCAGCAGGATGCGAATGGCCTCCGCCGCGTTGCCGCGGCGCGCGGTCCGCCGCGCGGACTCCTCCAGCGCGGCCGCGATCCGCTCGTCCTGCCCGACGGCGGCCTCCGCGAGGTGCCAGGGCCGCCGGTCCGAGTCGACGGGAAGCTCCCGGGCCAGTCGGCGATGCGCGTCGCGGCGCTCCGGGACGGACGACATCTGTACGACCGCCGACCGGATCAGCGGGTGCAGGAAGGCTACCCGCCCGGTGCTGGGGTCGGGGCGGACCAGGCCCGCACGCTCCGCCGGCGCCAGGTCGTCGACCGTCGCGGCGACCGCGGGTCGACCGGGCCCGGCGGCCTCGGCACCATCGACACCAGCGCCATCAACACCAATGCCATCAGCACCAGCGCCATCAGCACCAGCGCCGCGTGCGCAGGGTTCGCCCCTCACGACGGCGAGCAGAGTGCCCAGCTCGGCGACGGGCTCGAGCGCGGCGCCCAGGAGCAGCGCGCGGGTGACGGCCGGCAGGCCCCGCAGCCGGACGGCGAACGCGGCCTGGAGCCGGGCACTCATCGGCAGCTGCGGCGGCATCAGGTCACGGCCAGCGCGCTGCGCCGGGGTGAGCAGGGTCGGCAGCTCACGCAGCGCCAGCGGGTTGCCAGCCGCGTCGGTCAGCAGTCGTTCGCGGGCGGCCGGCGCGAGCCCCGGATGGTGGGAGTCGAGCAGCACCCCCGCCGCCTCGTCGGGCAGTGGCGTGACCGGCAGCTCGGGCAGGCCGATCTGGTCGAAGACGGTCCCACCGGACGGGCGCGCCGCCGTCAGGAAGAGGACCGGATGCCCGGTGATCCGACGGGCGACGAAGCCGAGCACGGTCGCGCTGGCACCGTCGATCCAGGAGACATCGTCCACCAGCAGGAGCAACGGCTGGAGGCGCGTCGCGGTGACGAGCAGCGCGAGCGCCCCGGCCGCCACCACCAGCGGGTCCAGGTACGGCCCGTCGGCCTGGCCCAGCACCTGGTCGATCGCGGTGCGCTGCCGCTCCGGCAGGCCGCCCACCAGGTGCCGCAGCGGGAACAGGAGCTGGTGCAGCGCGGACAGCCCGATCTCGGCCTCGAACTCGACGCCCGAGACGCGCAGCACGCATACCCCGGCCGCCGCGGCCCGTGCGGCGGCCTTGTCCAGCAGCGCGGTCTTGCCGATTCCCGGCTCCCCACGCAGCATCCAGGCGGCGCCGGACGTGCCCAGGCCGGCGAGCAGCATGTCGACCAGTTCGAGCGCCTCGGCCCGGCCGAGCAGCTCGCCGTCCGCTGCCCGCCGCGGACTCGAGTCAGGCGGCGGGCCGACTGGTGCTGGCGAGTCACCGCCGGCGGGGACCTCCGGCCAGTGCGCGCCGGGCGAGCCGCTGTCAGGGCCGGCGAGGTCAGACCCAGCCACGGTGACCACCCCCCGTTCCGCGGTGTCGGTCCTGGCCCGGCATCTACCAACGGGCCGCCGCGCGTTCGGGCACACCGCCCGAAACGCCACCATGATCGTAGGCACGGGCCCGCCGCGGCCACAACGCGACGGCTACGACGGCGCGGACGTCACAAGTCGGCGGACGCACTCCTTCAAGGAAGACGGACAGAGCCTAGGAGCCGACCATCGCGGCGGAGACGTCCCAGAGACGGGCGGCGCTCTGCGGGTCGAGAGCGTGGGGGGCGACGCCGAAGCGGTCGCCAGGACCGGCGACCGTGGCCTCGCCGCAGTCCTCGAAGTACCGGCCGCCGACGCCCTMGAGCAGCGGGGAGACCGCGACCAGGACGGAGGTCGCCGCGCCCTGCGCGACGCTCTTGGGAGCGCCCGGCTTGCGCGCCGCGTACCCGGTGCCGCCTGCGGGCTCGCCACCCGCGGAGCCAGCGGCCTCCTTGGCGGCCACGGCGGCGGCGGAGCCGATGCTGATCCGCTTCAGCTCCTCGCGGGAGAGGTAGCGGCCGAGGTTGGTCGCGATGGTACCGGGGTGCACGGCGTTGGCGGTGATGCCGTCGTCGGCCCAGCGGCGGGTCGCCTCGACGGCGAACAGCACGTTCGCCGTCTTCGACTGGCCGTAGGCGACCCACGGGTTGTACTCGCTGGTCGTGAAGTGGATGTCGTCGAAGAGCACCGGCGAGCGCAGGTGCGCGGCGGAGCTCACGGCCACGACCCGGGCGCCGCCGGCCGCCGCGAGCGCGCCGCGCAGGCCGGTGGCGAGCGTGAAGTGGCCCAGGTGGTTGGTGGCGAACTGGCGCTCCCAGCCCTCGGCGGTGCGGACGAGCGGCGAGGCCATGATCCCGGCGTTGTTGACCAGGAGGTGCAGCGGGCCGGCCCAGGCGGCGACGAACGCGCGCACGGAGGCCTGCTCGGTGAGGTCGAGCGGGGCGACGGTGACGTCGCTGTTCCCGGTGGCCGCGACGAGGTCGGCGGCGGTGCGCTCCCCCGCGGCGACGTCGCGGACCGCCAGGGTGACGGCGGCACCCGCGCCGGCGAGCGCCCGCGCGGTCTCCGTGCCGATGCCGGAGGACGCGCCGGTGACGACGGCGCGCCGGCCGCCGAGGTCCACCCCGGCCACGACCTCGGCCGCGGTCGACGCCGCGCCGAAGGGGGTCACAATCCTCGTTGGCGTCATCGCCCGTCCCGTCCGTCTCGTCCGCGCGCTCCGACGGGCCCGGCCAGTCATGCGACAGGCCCGCGGCGAGATCCCCCGCCCGGGCGACGACCCTAGACGCGCCCGCCGTCCCAGCGCAACTCGTTCTCGCTGGTCAGCAGGCGCTATTCAGTTGGCGAGAGCACCACTCTCGCGGAGGTGTGTCGGGCGGAGCGGTCGCCCGGGGCGTCGCCGCCCCGGGCCGGAACCAGCATGGAATCAACCAGGTCACGCCAAGCGGAACCAGCGTGGCAGCGGCCAGGTCAGCCGGTGGTGAGCTCGGCCAGGGTCGAGGCGACCTGCGCGGGCGAGGGCATGTCGGCGATCTGCGCGGCCACGCCCTTCGCCTTCTCGGCGTAGCCGGGATCGTCGAGCAGCTCCCGGGCCTCGACGAGCACCGCCTCGGCATTCAGCCGGTCGGGCATCAGCAGCCGGCCCGCGCCGATCCCGGCGAGGGTGAACGAGTTGACGAACTGGTCGGAGCTCTGCGGCAGCGCCAGCTGCGGCACGCCATGGGCCAGCGCGGTCAGCAGCGAGCCCGACCCGCCGTGGTGGACGAGCAGGTCGCAGGCGGGCAGCACCAGCGACAGCGGCTGCCAGCCGACGTCGAGCACCCCGTCCGGCAGCTCGCCGAGGCGCTCGGCGAAGGCCGGCTCCACCCCGACGACGACCTCCGCGCCGAGCGCGGGCAGGCCGGCGGCGAGCTCGCCGAGCACGGCGACGAAGTCGCGGAACCGCATGTGCGGCACCAGGCTGCCGAAGGTCAGCAGGATGCGCGGCCCGCTCCGCTTCGCCAGCGCCCAGTCGGGCAGGACGCCCGGGCCGTTGTAGGGCACGTACCGCGACGGCAGGCCGTCGGGGTCCTCGTCGCCGGCGATGCTCGCCGGGGCGACCTTCACCACCGCGTCCGGCTCCGGCAGGCCGTCGAGGCCGAGCTCGGCGAGTTCGCCGGCCAGCTCCTGGGCGGTGAACGGCAGGCTGCGCGGCAGCGAGGTGATGCCCCAGTTGTGGCGCACCCAGGGGATGCCGCGCAGGGCGGCGACCAGCGGGCCGGCGATCTCGCTCGGCTCGGCGACGACCAGGTCGGGGCGCCAGCCATCGATGATCGCCTCGGTCGCCGGCAGGGTGCGGGCCGCGAGCCGGCCCCACGCCTTGCCGCCGGAGACCATCAGCTCGTCCGGGGTCGCCGGCGGCGGCACCGGCCGGCCCTCGCGGTCCACCATCATGATCTCGGTGAGGCCGAGYGGCGGCCCGGTGACGGCGACCGGGAGACCGGCGGAGGTGACCGCGTCGACCAGGCTCGCCGGCGTGGCGACCAGGACCTCGTGACCCGCGGAGCGGAAGGCGTGCGCGAGCGGGACCATCGGGTAGAAGTGGCCGTGCATCGGAACGGTGGTGAACAGCACCCTCATTGGGTTCCCCCTTGTAGATCGGTGGTGGTCAGCTCCCCGCGCGGGCGGGGCGGGCGCGCCGCGGCACGGGGACGAGCGCGCGGCGTCGTGATGGATGGCCAGGCTGGTGAACCGGCGGGATGCCGGCCAGCGGGCGGGTCAGATGGTGACGTCCGTGAGCCGGCCGGTAGCACCGTAGGCGGCGACCTCCTCGTAGATCACCGGCCGGCGGTCGGGGTCGTGCAGGGAGCGCAGCGGTGACGTGGTGGGCTTGTGCCTGGCGTCCTGCTCCCAGGCGACGAAGTCGGCCATGTTGGTCCACTCGCTGACGACGACGAACCGGCTGGGGTCGTGGATCGAGCGCATCAGGTGGTTGCCGAGCAGGCCAGGGGTGCCGACCAGCTCCGCACTGATCTGGTGGTAGACCTCCTCGACGGCCTCCGGCCTGTCCTCCGGCGCGGCGGCCCAGATCATGACTCGGACCTTCATGCGGCACCCACCGGCGTGCGCAGCGACTCCACGGCGGGGGTCTCGGCCTCGGTCGCCGTCGGGGCGGTGGCCGGGGCCGGGGCCGGGGCCGCGCCCGCGGCGCCGGGCAGGTAGGCCAGCAGGGCACCGCTGACCATGGAGCCGCGGGCCCGCAGCGGGTGCAGGATCTTCCGGTGCTCCAGGTGGCCAGGGGTGGCCTCGAACTCGCGGAACAGCCGCTCGTTCACCCAGTCGCTCACGATGTAGTAGGTGCTCGGCTCGTCGGCCGAGCGGACGAGCCACTGCCCGAGGTTCGCCGGGTGGCCGGTGACGCCGTCACCGATGCGCAGCCAGGTCCGCTCGAACTCCTCCTCGCGCCCCGGGTGGATGTGCATGGTCAGCATCACCCGGAACGGCAGGTCCGCGGCGGGTGGCCCCGCGCCGGGGCCCTCCGTCATCTCGGCGTCGTAGTCGCTTCTGGCCATCAGATACCTCCATCGACTGAGTAGTTGGCGCCGTTGACGTAGCTGGAGACGTCGCTGGCGAGGAACAGCACGACCGCCGCGACCTCCTCGGACGTGCCGAGGCGGCCAAGCGGGATCCGGCTGACGTAGCCCTGGCGGACCGCGTCGGGCATCCCGTTCGCGTGGTCGGTCTCGGTGATGCCGGGAGTGACCAGGTTGACCCGGATCCCCCGGGCGCCGAGCTCCTTGGCCAGGGACCGGGTCAGGCCGATCAGTCCCGCCTTCGCCGCCGTGTAGTGCGCGCGCAGCGGCACCCCGACGACGCTGCCGGAGCCGACGTTGACGACCGCGCCGGAGTCGCCCAGCAAGGGCAGCGCCCCCTGGGTGACCAGGTGGGTGACGGTCAGGTTGGTGGTGAGGACGGCGTTCCACTCGTCGAGCGGAAGCCGGTCGTAGGGGACATGGCTGATCGTGCCGACGTTGTTGACGACGATGTCGAGGCCGCCGAGGTGCGCGCCGGTCGCGTCGAGCAGCGCGGTGATCGCGGCCGGGTCGGCCGCCTCGGCGATCATGACCAGGTGGTTGCCCCCGGTCTCCTTCAGCTCGCGGCGCAGGCTCTCGGCCGCTTCACTCTCCTGTTGGTGACTGACGACGACGTGGGCGCCGGCACGTGCCAGGCCGAGGGCGACCGCGCGGCCGATGCCACGGGTCCCGCCGGTCACCAGCGCGCGCTTGCCAGCCAGGTCGGCGAACATTGGGCTCCTTGTCTCGGGGTCTGCGTCTGAGGCTGTGGAGAGTGCTCAGCCAGTCGTTGTCGGTCGGGCCGGTCGGGCCGGTCGGGCCGGGTGGTGCGAGGTTGTCGTGCGGGGTGGGTCGTGCGGGGTGGGTCGTGATCTTCAGGCGGGGCGGCGCAGGATGAGGACGCTGTTGAAGCCGCCGAAGCCTCGGGCGACGACCATCGCCACCCTGGCGGCGCAGGGCCGCGGCTCGCGGACCAGGTCCAGCCCGTAGGCGGGGTCCGGCTCGTCCAGGTTGCCGACGGCTGGCAGCACCCCGTCGCGCAGCGCGAGCAGCGCCGCCGCCGCCGCGAGCGCCGAGCCACCGGCGCACAGCCGGCCGAACAGGCCCTGCGGCGCGGTCACCGCCACCGAGCCCGCGCCGAACACGTCCCGCAGCGCCGCCGCCTCCAGCGCGTCGAGGTCGCGCGAGCCGGCGCCGTCGGCGAAGACGACGTCGACCTCGCCCGGCGCGACGCCCGCGTCCGCGAGGGCCCGGCGCATCGCGGCGGCGAGCCAGGCGGGGCTGGCGGCCRGGCGGCTGTGGTGGTGGGCGTCGTGCGTGGCGGCGTAGCCGGCGATCTCGCCGTAGACCTTCTGCGCGCCCCGCTCGGCGGCAGCGGCCGGGTGCTCGACGAGCAGCGTCGCGCCGCCCTCGCCGGGCAGGTAGCCGCCCGCGCGCACGTCGAACGGCTTGTACGCCAACCGTGGGTCGGCGGCGGTGCTGACCCGGCCGCTGGAGAGGTGGCAGGTCAGCGCGTACGGCGTCAGGCCCGACTCGGCGGCGCCGGCGAGCACGCTCGCCGTGCCCCGGCGGATCGTGCGCCTGGCCTGCGCGAGGCTGTCGATCCCGCCGGTGCCGTCGGCGACCACGACCCCGCTCGGACCCTTCAGGCCGTGGCGGATCGAGGTCTGGCCGGTGGTCGCCGCGTAGAACCAGGCGATCGACTGGTAGACCGACACCGCTGTGCGGCCCCGGGTGTGCAGGCGGGACAGCTCCTTCTGGCCGAAGTCGTTGCCCCCCGAGCCGGCCCCGAAGATCACCGAGGTCTCGTAGGGGTCCCGCGTCGCCGGGTCGTAGCCGGCGTCGGCGAGCGCGAGCCTGGTCGCCGCCATGCCGAACCACGTCCAGCGGTCGGTCTGCACGATGAACCGGTTGTCCAGGTGGTCGACCGGGTCGAAGTCAGGGACCTGGCCGGCGAGCCGGGCGGCGTAGGGGGACGCGTCGAACCGGGTGATCGGGGTGATCGCCAGCTCGCCGCGCAGCGTCGCCGCCCAGAACTCCTCGACGCCGACGCCACCCGGGGCGACCACGCCGAGGCCGGTGATGACCGGCCGGGCCAGCGGCGACTCCTCCCCCGCCGCCGGCCCCGTGCCTGGCGCCAGAACGGTGCCCGGGGTTCCCGCAAGATCGTCGAACGGGGTCCCTGCCGGATCGGCGAAGCCCGGGGTCCCTGCCGGATTGGCGAAGCCAATCTGGGAGGTCTGCTGGGAGGTCGTGATCTGGGAGGTCGGGGTCATGCCGCCCACCCCGGGGCGGTGAGCACGATCGCGGACTGGAAGCCGCCGAAACCGCTGCCGACCGAGAGCGCCACGTCCACCCTGTGGTCGCGGGCGATGTTGGGCACGTAGTCGAGGTCGCACTCCGGGTCGCGAGTGGTCCAGTTCGCGGTCGGCGGGACGACATCGTGCTCGATCGCCAGGGCGCACGCGGCGAGCTCGATCGAGYCGATCGCGCCGAGCGAGTGCCCGACCATCGACTTCAGCGAGCTGACCGGCACCTGGTAGGCGTGTGCCCCGAGCGACCGTTTGAAGGCGGCCGTCTCGTGCCGGTCGTTCTGCTTGGTGCCCGACCCGTGCGCGTTGACGTAGTCGACGGCGCTCGGGTCGACCCGGGCCTCGTCGAGGGCGAGCCGGATGGCCTCGGCCATCTCCCGGCCGTCCGGACGCAGGCCCGTCATGTGGAAGGCGTTCGAGCGGGACGCGTAGCCGCCGACCTCGGCGTAGATGTGCGCGCCACGGGCGACGGCCCGCTCGTACTCCTCCAGCACCAGGACGGCGCTGCCCTCACCCATGACGAACCCGTCCCGGCTCGCGTCGAACGGCCGGGAGGCGTGCTCCGGGTCGTCGTTGCGCGCCGAGGTCGCCCGGATCGCGTCGAAGCAGGCGATCGAGATCGGCGACAGCGGGGCGTCGGAGGCACCGGCGATCATGATGTCCGCCTCGCCGTCGACGATCAGCTGATGGGCGTAGCCGACCGCGTCGATGCCGGAGGTACAGCCGGTCGACACGACGAACGCCGGGCCGTGCGCCCCGAACCTCGTCGCGACCTCGGTGGCCAGACAGCTGGGAACCAGCGCGTGGTAGAGGAACTGGCTGCCGTAGCGCGGGTCGACCTCCCAGTAGCGGCCGCCGTCGCTGACCGCGACGTACTCGTTCTCCAGCCGGGTGGTCGCCCCGACGGCGCTGCCGAGGCTCACCCCGACGACCGGGCCGGCGCCCGGTACGGCGCCGTCCACGTCCTGGCTGGAGAACTCCAGGCCGGAGTCCGCGACCGCCTCGGCGGCGGCGACCAGCGCGAACTGGACGAACCGGTCGTTGCGAGCCACCTCGCGGGGACTCAGGCCCGCGACGAGCGGGTCGAAGTCGCACTCGGCCGCGACCTGGGAGCGAAACGGCGTCGGGTCGAAGAGCGACAGCCGCCGCGTCGCCGTGCGACCGTCGGTGATCATCGCCCAGAACTCCTTACGGGTGGTACCGCCCGGTGCCACCACACCGACGCCGGTGATGGCCGTGCGTCTGCGTGTCATGCGGTGCCCACGTGAGGATGCGGTGCCGCCGCCTGGGCGGCGGACAGTACCTCGGTGTCGACGTGCCCGAGGTCGGGCCGGGGCGCGAGCGGGCCGGAGCAGAAGACGAAGAACGCCTCCTCGGCGCCGTTGTTGACCAGCCGGTGCCGGGTCCCGACGGGGAGGTGGACACCGCTCTCGGCGGGCAGCAGGTACTCCTGCCCGTCAAGCTGGATCGTCACCTCGCCGCGCACGCAGAAGAGGAACTCCTCCGAGTACGGGTGCCAGTGCTCGGTGACGATCTCGCCGGGTGCGAGCGTCAGCGTGCCCATGAAGCCGGCCTTCGAGCCGACGGTGGCCGGCGACAAAATCGTGCGGATGTCACCGCCTCGGCGACGGTTGGCGGGGACGTCATGGATCGACTTGATCTTCGGAGCCGCGACCGTGGCGGTGGGCGGGGTCACCGGACGCTCCCGGCGGTGGCAGTGGCGGCGGCGGCGGACGCCTGGCGCGCGGCGTTCTCCACCTTCTCCTTGATGGCCGCCTGCTCCCGCGGGGTGTTGGTGTTGATGCGCACCACCATTCCGGCGGTGTCGACGGGCGCGGCCGGCTTCATGCGGAAGTCCTGAACCCAGCGCATCCGGGTGCCGGTGCCCTCCGGGAAGTACGTCCACTCGATGTGCATGAACTCGAACGGGCCGGTCTCGACGCGGTAGGCACGCACCCGGTGGCTGTCCGGGTCGAGGGTCCGCTCGGAGACCCAGCTCCACACCTGGCCGTTCTCGTCGGGATGCATCGTCAGCCGGAATTTGAAGGTGTTGTCCCTGGACTCGAGAATCTCAACAGACGCGTACTCGGTGAACAGACGGGGCCAGTTCTCCAGGTCGTTGGTGAGAGTCCAGACGGTTTCGATGTCCGCGTCGATCCAGATCGAGTTGTCGGTGTGCCCGTTCACGGGGGTCTCCTCGGGAGTAGGTACTGCCTCAAGGACGGTTGGGCTGGTTTCGCGGGGCATGGGCGCCGGGCCGGCCGGCCGCGCGCCTGAGCCGGCGCCGACGAGCGGGCAAGGGCCTGGTAGCGTCGATTCTTGGCTGGTGACTCTGGGGACCGCTGGTGACTCTGGGGACCAGGGCCGCCGGGTGCGCGAAGGAGGAGCATTTCGCGCACCCTTTGGGCCTCTAGCCGGCGGCGAGCGCGAGGTTCACGGCATCAAGGATGTCGGCCAGGGTGTAGCCGGGCGGCGGGTCGGCGGGCAGTTCCACCCMGCACGAGCCGAACACCTCCGACTGCAGTTGCAGGTAGGCCAGCGAGTCCAGGCCGATGTCCTCGAACGTGACATCGAGCGTCGCCGGCAGGTCGGACTCGGGAAGGCCGGCCTGGGTGACCAGGAAATCGAGCAGAGCGGCGGAGTCCCACTGCTGGGGCACAGTTATCCCTCCTCTGGAGCGTACCTATCCAAGGATTACCACTGACTATGGCCCGTGAGTACCCGAACCAGCGAACAATGTCGCCGCCGTCACTTTCCTGCCAACTCGCCGGGTGCTTGACCGAGAGTAGCGGCAGGTGGGGCCAATAAAGGGCGCGCAAAGACGCCCCGCGGCCACCGACCGGAAAGCAGGCAGCTTGATGCCAGGCACCAGGCGAATGCCGAATTGAAGGAGCAGCCGGCGGGAAGCCGTCGCGACCGATCCGCGCGCGTCTTCTCTCACCTTTGGCGAGAAGACACCCGCGGCATTCGGCGCCGGCCGGGCGGGGTGCGTGGGCCGGCGACCCGGCTACGAGCCCCGGTTGGTCCGGCCAGGGCTGGGAATGGTGACCCGGTCGGTGCTGAACGCACGCGGGTGGCGGGAGTGCTCCCACGGGCKCGAATGGTCAGGCGGCACCTGGGGTCACGAGGCCTCGGCGCGGGAGGTGGGCACCGCCGTCGCCGCGAGGCGTGGCGCGCACGGCGCTGGCGCCGCGCAGGGTGACGCGGCGCCAGCCGGGCTGGCACCGGACGGATCCGGCGCGGGTCAGCTGCCACCACGCGGCGGTGGCGGGCCGGCGGCCGGCGGCGGACCGCCACCGGGCACCGTCAACGGGCGGAGTCCGCCCTCCAGGTGTAGAAGCTCCTGGCCATCGCGTCCCGCGGGCCGCGCCACGTCGCCGGGTCGTACGCGGTGATGTACTTCGCCAGCTTGGTGTTGACGTCGACGAACAGCGGATGGTCCCGCACGTCGGCGAGCGGCGCCTGAATGCTCTCTTCCGCCTCGATGAGGTGGAAGTACAGCCCATGGAAGGCGAACAGCTCCCGGCGCGACACCCCGACGAGGTGGGGCAGCTCCCCGCCGTCGGACTCGGCAAAGACCTCCGCCACGGATTGCTCATCCGACGGGTTCATCCGAGCGACGATCAGCGTGCGGTGGCTCACCGCGCACCTCCCGCTGGGCACTGCGCGGGGGTACGCGGTTGGGTTGTCGACACTTTCTCTCCTCACAGCACTATCTATCGGTCGAGCAGGCCGAGCCGCGAGAACCGCTCCGATGGCCGGCGGCGCGGGGGCCGAGGCGGCCGTTGCGACGCTGACGAGGCCGATGTGCTGTTTGGGCCTGGCRCCGCGTCCGGTCCCGGATGCGGTGTCTCGCAGGAAGTCTGTGCCCAGCCGACCCGCTTCGTCCGGCGTTCCCGGACGCCCCCCCTTGGCAACTAGTTGCGCTGGCACACTGTTGCCACAACTAGTGCCCTTTACCCGGCGGTGTTACAACCGTCCTTACCCGGCCTGGCATCCACCGGGTCCTGCCCGCGCCACCCGCGCCAGCGGCGCCGCCACAACCAACCCCTGCGTTACAGCCAGCCCCGGCGCTTCGCCAGGATGCCGGCCTGGAAGCGGCTGCGGGCCTCCAGGCGGCGCATCAGGTCGGCGACCATCCGGCGGACCGTGCGCACGGAGACGCCGAGCGAACGGGCCGCCGACTCGTCCTTCGCTCCGTCGGCGAGCAACTGCAGCAGGAGCAGCTCCGCCGGCGACGGCGGTGCGTCGGCATCCGCGTCGCCCGACCGGTCGCCCAACCTGCCGTCGGGCTCCTCACCCGGCTCGTCCGACCAGTCGGAGTCGTCCTGGCCGCCGTGCCCGGCCTGCCCCGGCACGCCTCGCGGGTCGCCGAGCTGGCCGGACATCACGCCCGCGGCGGGCCGGGCGCCGGCCAGCGCGAGCTCGCCGCTCTCCTGGCCGAGGCCGAGGCCGCCCGCGCCGCCGGGACCGGAGGTCCTGGTAGCACCAGGGGTACCGGCCGGGCCGGCCGGGGCGCCGAACCGGTCGGCGTTCTCCCACAGCTGCTCGAACAGCGCGGTCGCCAGGCCGGCGAGATCCGTACCACGGACGACCATGGCGGCGAGGTCGGCACCGGGCGCCGCGCCGGCCGGCCCGGGGCCGCCCGGACCGGCCGCACCCGCGCCGCCCGTACCGCCGATGAGCCGCACGACGCCGACCCGGTCGTCGACGATCGTCAGGTCGACCGCCGGGTCGTCGGCGAGCCGGATCTCGGCGCCGGCGGCCACCACCTCGGCGAGATGCTCGACGGCGGTCGACCAGGCCAGCCCGGCCCGCGGCCGGGCGATGACGGCACGTATCCGCACGCCTCGGCGTAGGGCGGCGAGCTCCAGCGGCAGCAGGTCGGCGGCGAGCTCGGCGAGTGTCGCCCTGGTCCGCACCGAGACCACCTCGCGCTGCGCGGCGCCGACCATCCCGACGAGCTCCGTGCGCACCGCGGCGGAGCTCGCGACCCGGTCGAGCCCACCTCCGCCCGGCGTCTCCTGGCGGCTCGCGCGGAACTCCGAGACGAGCGCCGACACCTGTGCCTGCGCTCGGACGAGATGCTCGTGCCTGCGGATCAGCTGCTCGTGCTGGGACTGGATGAGCTGTGCCAGCGGGCCCTCGGGGTGGGCCGCCACCAGGCGGCCCGGCCGGTTCGGCAGCGCGACCAGCAGCGACAGCGCGACAAGCCGGTCACGCGACCGGGTGACCACCGCCACCGGCTGGCGCAGCGCGGCCGCGGCGCCCTCGACGCTGAGGCTCTCATCGCGCAGCCACAGGCGGTAGAGCGCCGCTGTGATGTCATCGAGCCCGAGAAGATCCAACAATGCCCCCTCCGCCCGCCACTCCGCGCCGCCCCCGGCGTATCCCTGCGCGCCGCGCCCCTCGCGCTCCCGGCGCCGGCCGGCAGCGACCGGGTGGACGGCCTGGCCGCGCGGGCCGGGCGACGGGTCGGCAGCCCCGCCGTCCGGCTGTGGCACCGGGCCGTCCACGGCCGGTCAGGTTCCGGCGAGGTCGCGCTCGCGGTTCTCCGCCGAGACCACGTCCAGCGCGTGCCGGACGAGGGACACCAGGGTCTGGCGGACCGACTCGCGCCGCCGGGCGTCGCACAGCACGACCGGCCGGTTCGGCTCGATGTCCAGCGCCTTGCGGACGTCCGCGATCTCGTACCGCTTGGCGCCGTCGAAATGGTTCAGCGCGAMCAGGAACGGGATGTCCCGTTCCTCGAAGTAGTCGATCGCCGGGAACGAGTCGGCCAGCCGACGGGTGTCGACCAGCACCACCGCGCCGATCGCGCCCAGCACCAGCTCGTCCCACATGAACCAGAACCGGTCCTGGCCCGGGGTGCCGAACAGATACAGGATCACGCTGTCCAGCAGGCTGATCCGGCCGAAGTCCATGGCCACGGTCGTCGTCGTCTTGCCGCCGATGGCCGACGTGTCGTCGATGCCGATGCTGGCGGCGGTCATCGCGGCCTCCGTCGTCAGCGGGGTTATCTCGCTGACGGAGCCCACGAAGGTCGTCTTGCCCACRCCGAACCCGCCCGCGATGATGATCTTAACTGGACTCGGGGCGGGTGCGGCGTCGGTTCTGGGCGGCCTCGCACTAGAGGGCCTGTAGTCCACTGAGCACCTTCTCGATCAGGGCCTGGTCAGGTCGGTTCGTGGGACGGGCCGGCCGGTGCACCGTGACGAGGCCCGCGTCGAGCATGTCGCCCACGAGAACCCTGATCACTCCGACCGGAATGTTCAACCGGGCAGAGATCTCCACGATGGACTGCAGCCGCAGGCAGAGCGCCGCGATGGCGCGCTGCTCCTGGTCGAGCGACGCGGCCGCCGCCCGTCCATGCGACGTGGTGGTGACCAGCGCAACCAGTTCGAGCGAGCCCTTGCTCGGTCTGGTGCGTCCCCCGGTGACCGCATAGGGACGCACGACCGGACCGGCCTCGTCGTCGAACCACTCCTCTTCTCGCGACACTCCGACTCTCCTCGGGATGTCCGTGCTGATCTTCAGGATGTCCGTGCTAACTGATACTTTTCCGCCGTCACCCGGGCGCCGTGGTGGCTATCTCAGTTCCCAGGTGAGAGGGAAGAGGTTCACTCGCGATTCAGATGGGTAGCGCCGCCTGCATCTCGGCGCGCAGCTCCGGAGTGAGGAACTCGCCCACCCGGGCAACCAGGAGGGCCATTTCGTAGGCGATCAGGCCAATGTCCGCCCCGGGGCTGGACAGGATCGCCAGACACGCACCGTCACCGACGGCCGTGACGAACAGGAAACCCTGCTCCATCTCCACGATGGTCTGCCGGACGCTCCCCCCACCGAAGAACCGCCCCGCGCCCCGGGCCAGGCTGTTGAAGCCCGACGCGACAGCGGCAAGCTGGTCCGCCGTCGCCCGGTCCATTCCCGCCGACGTGGCGAGCAGCAGACCGTCCGAGGAAAGCGCGATCGCGTAGGTGACCTCAGGCACCTTCTTCACGAGGTTGTTGAGCAGCCAGCTCATGTTCTCGGACGGCCCAAGCGGGCTCATCAGGTCACCTTCCTCTGATCGTCACCGTCACTGGAACCCTGCGCGTCCGCCAGTCCTCGGCCGAAGTTGGACTGGAAGGACGACATCATCGACCGGATTTCCTCCGGCGAGCGTGGCCCGGCCACCAGCGGCGGCGGGCTGGACTGCGCCGGACTGTCCCGACGCAGCTCGGGCGCCAGGTTCGCTCGGCGCGTCCGGCGCGGCAGCCCGACCTCGGTGGTCGGCTGCGGCGCGGCCTGGCCGGCCCGAGGCCCGCGGGTCCGGCCAGCTCCGCCCATCCCACCAGCGGGGGTGGCCGGGCCGAGCGAGTCCGCCGGAGCAGGCGGCGCCGGGAACAGCGGGCCACCGGGCTGGAGGTGGCGCGGCGAGGTCCGGTTCGGCAGGGCACCGAAGCGCGGGTCCGGCGCGCCGTCGGCGGGGTGCTGCGTCGGGGTCATGGGCGCCGAGTAGGCGGTGGGGAACGCCGGGCGCACGGTCGGGCCCGTCTCGGGCGCGGTCGGCGCGCCCAGCAGCGGCTCGCCCAGCAGCGGCTCGCCGAGCAGCGGGTCGTCCGGCGGCGGCACGACGGTGGTGACGGTGCGCCGCGGCCGGTCGGCGATGAACCAGCTGGACCGCACGGTGGCGAACACGGGCAGGTCGTCGAGCAGCGGCTCGTCGTCGCCCCGGGCAACCGGCCCGCCGAACATCGCCCGCGGGCCGGACTCGTCGCCCGGCAGCTCCGGCGGCACCGGTGGCATGGGGGTGGTCAGCGGCGGCGGGGCGGGAAGCTCCCCCGGGTCGAGCGTGCCCGCGGGCGCCGGCAGCGCGAGCGCCCCGGACGACACGCCCGCCGGCATGGCCAGCTCCGTGGTCATCGATCCCGGCTCGTCGGCCGCCAGCCCACGGTCGCCCGCCCGGCCGCCCGAGGTGGGACCGGCGTCCGCCGGCGGCAGGGCGAACATCCCGGCGCCGCGCCCGTTGGCGGTGCCGAGCTCCAGCGGCTCGTTGTCGCCCGCGAGCTCGCGGCCGCCCGCGCCGACGGCCGCGAGCTCGCGGCCGTCGACCAGGCCGCCGCCGGCGCCGACGGGAGTGAGGTCGTCCGGGACGGCGTCGTTCGGCCGCAGCAGCGTCCCCGGGATCAGGACGATCGCCATCGTGCCGCCGTAGGGCGAGGTGCGCAGCCGGACCTTGATGCTGTGCCGCTCGGCCAGCCGGCCGACGACGAACAGGCCCAGGCGCTCGGAGGTCGTCAGGTCGAACGGCGGCGGGTTCTCCAGCCGGTCGTTGAGGGACTTGAACTCGACTGGGCTCATGCCCAGGCCACGGTCCTCGATCTCGATGGCGAAGCCGTTGGAGACCTCGTGGCCGGTGACCTGTACCGGGGTGTGCGGCGGCGAGAACGAGGTGGCGTTCTCGATCAGCTCGGCGAGCATGTGGATGACGTCACCGACCGCGTGGCCGCTGATCGCGCCGCTGCCGACCGGCAGGACCTTGACCCGGGTGTAGTCCTCGACCTCGGCGACGGCACCGCGGATGACGTCCTTGATCGGGACCGGCCGGCGCCAGCCACGGGCGGGCTTGGAGCCGGAGAGGACGATGAGGTCCTCGGCGTGGCGGCGCATACGGGTCGCCAGGTGGTCGAGGCGGAACAGCTCCTCGAGCTCGTCCGGGTCGGTCTCCTTGCGCTCCAGCGCGTCGATGATCTTCAGCTGGCGGTGGATCAGCGCCTGGCTGCGGCGGGCGAGGTTGAGGAACGTGTCCCCGATGCTCTTGCGCATCGCGGCCTGCTCGACCGCGGTGCGCACGGCGACCTCGTGCACGGTGCCGAACGCCTCGGCCATCTGCCCGATCTCGTCGCGGGTGGTCGCCGGGACGGGGAACACCTCGTCCGCGAGGTCGACGGGCTCGCCGCGGTGCAGCCGTTCGACGACGTCGGGCAGGCTGTGGTCGGCGACCTCGAGCGCGCCCTCCCGCAGGCGGCGCAGCTGGCGGATCATCGGGCTCGCGACGAGCAGCGCGATGAGCACCGACAGCGCGAGGACGAGCGCGACAGCCAGCGAGTTGATCGCGGCCTGGCGGGTCGCCTGCGTCGAGATCCGGTCGGCGGTGGCGCCGAGGTCCGTGGCGATCCGGCGCTCGACGTCCTCCATCTTGGAGATCTTCTGCGCCGAGACGGTCAGCCAGGTCTCACGCTCGGTCGTCTGCCGCTGGCCGGTCATCAGCGCCTTGAGTACCGAGTCCCGCATGGTCGCGACGTTCCTGGCAAGCGGGGTGACCGTCGTCTCGTAGGCCTGGCGCTCGTCGGGCGTCGCCGTGACCATGAGCTGCGACAGCCAGCCGTCCTCGGTGCCGGCCTGGCCCTGGATCTGCAGGATCAGGTCCGGGTCGGACTGCTGCAGGAAGAAGATCCGGGCGATGTTGCCGCGCACCTGGGCGGCGGCCTCCTTCGCCCGCGAGATCGCCGTCAGCGTGGCTGCGCCCGAGATCAGGTCGGCGTTGCGGCTACCGGACGCGACCCGCGCGTCCAGCTCCAGCAGGTCGGTGATCAGGCCGTCGTAGTAGACGATGTCCTGCTGGAGATTGGCCTGCCTGCGATCCACCGTCTGGCGGTAGGCCGGCAGTTTGGAAAGCCGGTCGTCGATGCTCGCCAGCGTGCCACCCAGGCTGTTGCGCGCGCTCCCCGGCAGCTGCCGCGCGGCGGTGTTGTAGTCGCCGGCTGCTCGGTCGACGAGCGGACGGACATCGGTGAGAATCTGCTTGACGACGGCTGGCGGCGCCCCGTAGCCCGTACCGATGACGGTGTGCGAGCCATTTCGCTCGGTCTGCAGGGCGGCGATCAGGGCGTTCGCCTTGACGGCGAAGCCGGCGAGCGCCTTGGTTCGGTTCGCGGACGCGACGCTCTCGACGTTGCCGCGCACCTGTATAGCGCTGAGCACGGCCAAGGCCACCAAGGGGACGATGAGAATTACCACCAGCTTCGAGCGGATGGGCCAGTTCTGGAGCATCCGGTCCTCTCGTCCGACGCCCGACCTGCAGGGCGCCTTGGGTGCGGGCCACGTGTGGGGCGACTATGGGGGTGAACGGCGGGCCGCGCCGTCCGCGTAACTGTCGACTGGCCTCACCGGACGACGCGAGCGCACAGGTCGACCACGGTTTCGCGGTGGCCTCCCGGCCGCGTCGCATTGCCTGGAAGGTACGGGCAACTGTACTGACCCCCTGCATCCGCGAGATGACGGGGCATCGGCGAACGGCAACCGCGCGCACTGGAACGATCCAAATCGCATCGCTAGAACAACGGGGCACGGACACCGTTTTGCCAGTGGTGACCTGTCGTCACACACGGTAGTCCCCTTCGCCGGTCAACCATCTCACCCCCGACTCCGGCAGGACCGCCCAGGCGGCCACGAGAACGAACAAACCCGCAGGTCGAACAACGGAGTGGAATGGCGCGCCGTGGGTTCACGCCCCGCTCGGCCACCGTCTTCCCGATCGTCGCCGATCCGTACACGGGCTAATGAGCTTGGCCGCCCGCGCCTCCGTGACGGCGCTGGCCGTGATGGTGGTCACCTTCCCGACCCGGGGCTTCCGCCTCGCGCCGGAGGCGGATAAGGCGGACCGGTCGTGACGTGCACCTCCGCCATAGACCGCGTTGGCAGGACCTGAACACACCTCGCCGCGACCCCGGCGGTGCGGCGGACGCCGCTGCCCGGCTCACCGCCGCGAAACGGCCGTGAGCCGTCTCGTCCGATGTTGCGGACCACCCGTCGGTTCGTTGTGGACCAACAGCGAGAACGAAATCATTCCGGTAACGGCCACCCGGTCGCCGCTGGCGCCGAAGGGCTGGCTGGACGTCGGGCGGATCCTGGGCCGACGGCCGACGGCGGGCAGGGAGGCCCGGTGCCGTGGTCAGGTGCCTCGGTCAGGTGCCTCGATCCGGTGGCGGGCGCGCGGGCGCGCTCGGCCTGGCCGAGGCCGCCGGTCGCGTCGGGTGCGACACTGGGGACATGGCCGCCACGTCGCCGGGGAGGACGTCCCGTCCCACCTCGGCCATCCCCACCGAGGGCAGCCCGGCCGCCACCCGCGTCGCCGGTGCCCGTGCCCGCGGCGCGGACGCGGGCACCGGCCCGGCCCGGGACGAACCCAGCGCGGCCGGGAACGGCGCGCGCGAGGCCGAAAACAGCGCGGACAAGGCCGAAAACGGCGCGGGCGGACCCGCCGCCCTCAGCCCGCGCGAGCTACGTCGTCAGGAACGGCTGCGCGTCGGCAGGGAGCAGATTCTGGACGCGGCCGAAGAGCTGTTCGGCCGGCAGGGCTACCGCGGCACCAGCCTGCAGCAGGTCGCGAAACGGTGCGAGTTCTCCATCGGCGCTCTGTACCTGTTCATCGACAGCAAGGAGGAGCTGCTGCGCGCGGTACTCACCCGGCGCACGGCCGAGCTGATGGAGCTGATGGCCGGCTTCCTGACGGCCGAGGGCACCGGTGCAGAGCTACTGGCGCGGCTCGCCCGCACCCAGGTCGATTTCCACCGTCGTTACCCGGAGTTCGGTCGACTCTCGATCCAGATCATGTCCGCGCCCGGCGTGCCCGGAACACCCGGTTTTCGCGAGGGTTTCGCCCGCGGCTATGACGCGGCAATCGAGCTGGAGGCCGAGCTGTTCGTCAGGGGCCAGCGTGACGGCACCTTGCGACCCGGCGACCCCGGCTGCCTCGCCCGGCTGTTCTCGGCCATGGTCACCGCGTATCACGCAATGGACCCCGAGGTCTCCACGGATGGCGTAGCGCTTCCCGACGACATCTTCCTGTCCACCATCGCCGCCGCCTTCGCGCCGCCGCCGGACGGCCCGTCGACGCGTTAACCGGTCCGACGTTTTCTGTCCTCGCCGCCGGGATGCGGGACCCGGTCCACGCACGTGGCCGGCGATCTCCGCCCGGTGCCTCGACAGTCCTCGGATGACCATAGACCTAATATGTATAAGATAGACAAATCCGGGCACGGAGCGTTGCCGCGTTACCACGGTGAGCGCCAGCCGACGCCTCCCGGCCGCCCGCCAAACGATTGGCCTGCGGTCGCGGAGCGCATATCGTCATGTGCCGCGCGCGGGAGTCCAGGCACGGGGGCCCACGCCAGCCTCCTCTGGTCATCACCGTGGCAGCCAGCAACGGCCCGCGAGCGGGCGCCCCGGCAGAGCGGCCCCGCGCCCGCCAGCGAGCCATCGAGCCACCAGGAGTGGAGCGTCGGATGACCACCGCTGAGAGCGTCGACGACTTAGGCCAGAACCCAAGCGACAAGGACGAGACCCGCGCGGGCGGCGCCGCGGGGGCGCCCGGCGCCGGGGACGGTCCGCCGGCCACGATCCCGGCCGTGTTGGAGCGGGCCGCCCGGCTGTGGCCGGGTGACGAGGCGGTCGTCGACGGCGACGTCCGGCTGACGTTCTCCGAGCTCGCGGCCGCCGCCGACGAGGTGGCCCGGGCGCTGGTCGGCAGCGGTGTCGCGGCCGGCGACAGGGTCTCGATCTGGGCGCCGAACGGCTACCGCTGGATGGTCACCGCGCTCGGGATCTACCGGGCCGGCGCCGTCCTCGTCCCGGTGAACAGCCGGTTCAAGGGAGGCGAGGCGGCGGGGCTCCTGCGCGCGACCCGGGCGAGGATCCTGTTCACCGTCACCGACTTCCTCGAGACGGACTACGCGGCCGCGATCCTCGCCGAGCCGGACCTGCCGGACCTCGCCGAGGTCGTCGTGCTCGATGGACCGGCGAGCCCCCGCACCACCCGCTGGGACGACTTCGCCGCCCGCGCCGCCGCCGTTCCCGCCGAGGCCACCGCCGCCCGCGCGGCCGCGCTCACCGGCGACAGCCTCAGCGACATCATCTTCACCTCTGGCACCACCGGGAAGCCGAAGGGCGCGATGCTCGCCCACGGGCCGTCGACCCGGCTCTATACGGCCTGGGCGGACGTCATCGGTCTCGGCCACGGTGACCGCTACCTGCTCGTCTACCCGTTCTTCCACACCGCCGGCCTCAAGGCGGGCCTGCTCGCGACCATCCTGGTCGGCACGACGCTCGTCCCGTACCCGGTCTTCGACGTGCCCGCCGTGATGCGGCTGGTCGGCGAGGAGAGGATCACCATGCTGCCCGGCCCGCCGGCCGTGTACGAGACGATCCTCAACAGCGACCTGACCGGTTACGACCTGTCGAGCTGGCGGCTCGCCGTCACCGGTGCCGCCCCGGTGTCGGTCGAGCTGGTCCGCCGGCTGCGCGCCGACCTGGGCCTGCGCACCGTCGTCACCGGCTATGGCCTGACCGAGACCACGGGAACTGTCGCCATGTGCAGGCACACCGATGACCCGGAACTGGTCGCGCGCACCTCCGGCCGTGCGCTCGAGGGCGTGGAGATCCGCGTCGTCGACGACGCCGGCAAGGAGGTGCCGCGGGGCGAGCCCGGCGAGATCCTGGCCCGCGGGTTCAACATCATGAAGGGTTACCTCGACAACCCCGGGACGACCGCCGAGACCATCGACGCCGACGGCTGGCTGCGGACCGGTGACATCGGGGTGATGGACGACGGTGGCAACATCGCCATCACCGACCGGAAGAAGGACATGTTCATCGTCGGCGGCTTCAACGCCTACCCGGCGGAGATCGAGGGCATGTTGGCGGAGCACCCGGCGATCGCCCAGGTCGCCGTCGTCGGCGTCCCCGACGAGCGGCTCGGCGAGGTCGGCATGGCCTACGTCGTCTCACGGGCCGGCGAGCCGGTGCCGGAGCCCGCGGAGATCATCTCCTGGGCCCGGCGGAAGATGGCCAACTACAAGGCGCCGCGCTACGTCGAGATCGTCGACGCGCTCCCGCTCAACGCCACCGGGAAGGTCGTCCGCTACGAGCTGCGCGCCCGCGCCGCCACCACCGTCCGCCGCTCCTGAGCGCTCCTTCTGAGCACCCGGCCCACCCGTCCGGAACACCCGTCCCGAACTCCCGTCCGGAATTCCCGTCCCGAACACCCGTCGTGAGCCGGCCGCCCTCCAGGTGGCGGGCCGCCGGCTCCCGCGCGCACGATGGGATGCGAGGGTCCGGGGGGTGACCACATGGCGGACCAGGCTCACCACGACGGCAACGCCGGCGGCGCGCGACCCAGCGACACCCGGTCCGACGACAGGCGGTCCAACGACTGGCTGTCCGACGACCGGAGGGCCGACGACACGCGCCGCCCTGGTCTGACCGAGCCCGGCCAGGCCCCGGTGTCCTCGGTCTGTCCGCCGGCCGCCGAGCACCGACCGGACCCCCTGACCGACCCGCTCCCCGAACTCCCCACACCTGGCGACGATGGCGACCCCGGAGCCTGGCCGTGTCCGGACGAGTCCCCGCCCGGACACGGCCAGAGCGCCGGTGACCGGGCCGCGCACCATACCGGCGCCGCGGGGCAGACCGGCGAGGGCTGGCGGCTCGCCGGTACTGGCACCGCGGCCACCCGGCTCGCCTGGCCCGCGGCCGGTCCGGGGCCATACGGCTCCGGCCTGTCCAGCCCATACGGTCGCGACCCCTACGCCCAGTTCGGCGCCCGGCACTGGGACGAGCCTTCCCGCGGGGACAGCGGCATCGCCGACCAGGACGCCGATGACCACGACGCCCACGACGCCGACGCCCACGACGCCGCGGCCGGCGTGCACGCGGAGCATCCGCACCTGGCCGAATGGGCGGAACGGGCCGACCGCGCGGCCGAACGCGCCTGGTCCTGGTTCGGCAGGCTCGCCGACCAGGCCGCGGCCAGGCTGCCCGCCCACTCGCCGGAGACGACCGGCCCGCGGGAGATGCCGGCGCCGGCACCCGGGATACCGGCGGGCAGCCCGCAGGAGTCCCCGGCCACCGCGCGGTCCGGCGCCACCCCTTTGCCCGGCGCCACCCCACCCGGCGCACCCTCTGGCCGCCCCGCGAGCCAACACGTCGGTCCGGACCAGCCCGGCGACCAGGCCGGCGAGATCACCGTCGACCGTTTCGCGCCGCCTGCGCCATCGGTGCTCCCGCCCAGCGAGGTCCCGCCCAGCGAGGCGACCGTCGGCGCCCGGACCGTGCGACCGACGGTCGGCTACGCGCTGCACGGTGGCGAGGCGGACGCGCATCGGCTGGCCACGCAGTCCCGGGCGCTGGAGCCGGGCACGGAGGCGTTCCTGACCGGGCTGGGCCTGGGGCCGGGCTGGCGCTGCCTGGACGTGGGGTGCGGGCATGGCCAGGTCAGCGTGCTGCTGGCGGGCCGGGTCCGGCCCGGCGGGCGGATCGTGGGCGTCGACGGTGACCCGGCGTCGCTGCGGGTCGCCCGCCACAACGCGGCCCAGGTGGGTGCACGGGTCGCGTTCCTGAACGCGGACGCCGGCGGGCTGCCGGCCGCGCGCGGCCGATTCGACCTGGCCTACTGCCGGCTGCTGCTGGGGCACCTCGCGGACCCGATGGAGACGCTGCGCGCCATGGCCACGGCTGTCCGTCCCGGTGGTGTGGTCGCCGTCGAGGACGTCTACTTCACCGTCCCGACGACGCCGCCGCCCGACGACGCGCCGCCGGAGGTCCTGACCGAGCTCATCGAGCTTCTGACCATGACGATCCGCGCCCAGGGCGGCGACCCACAGATCGGCCCGCGGCTGCCCGCCCTCTTCAGCGCCGTCGGCCTGACCGACATCTCGGCCGGCCTCAGCGCCGCTCCGTTGCCGTTGGACTCGCCACTCCTGCTGGCCGAGGCTCTGGACGCGACCCGGGACGCGACCCTCGACGCGGGCCTCGCCTCCGCCGCCCATCTGGACGACCTGCGCGCCGCGCTGCTAGCCCTCCCCCGGCCGGTCCTCACCGCCACGGCCGGGACCGCCCGCCTCTACCAGGTCTCCGGCCGCCGCCCGCCCCGCACCTCGGCCCGGGCCGCCTGACACCTGTCCTCACGGCTACTCCTTCGAACGCTCCTCAGATAGTTGCCATGGACATTATTGCCATGTACTTTTTTTGTGTGAGCATGATCGAGCGGGCGACGACCGGCTTCCTGCTGTGGCGGGTGACGATGAAGTTCCGCGCCGGGGTGGACCGGGTGCTCGCCGACCTCGGCCTGACCCACGCGCAGTACTCGCTGCTCGCGTCACTCCGTGGCATGACCGGGGACTCGGGCGCGCGGCCCAGCCAGCGGGAGCTGGCGGATCACACCGGTCTCGAGCCGATCTTCGTGTCCAAGCTCGCCCGGGCGCTGGAGCAGGCCGGCCTGCTCACCCGCGCCACCAGCGACCGCGACTCCCGGGCCGTCGAGCTCGCGCTGACCCCCCAGGGCGTCGAGACCGCCACCGCCGCGGTCGAGCGGGTCCAGGGGCTGCACCGAGAGCTGCTGGCGCCCATCGGCGGCCCGGGAGGCGCCACCGATCACCAGCTCGCGGACACCCTGCGGACGCTCCTGGGCGCGCCGCCGCCCGCCGCCCGCACCGATCCCGAACGAGAACCATCACGACAGGTAGGGAGCAGGAACATGACCACACCAGCGGGGCCGCCGCCCCTGACCGGCCAGGACCTCGGCGAGGCCGAGGGCGCGGTGCACGGCCTTCTGGAAACGATCGTCGCCGGCACCGAGGTCAGCGCCGAGGAGTACGTCGTGCTGCGTGTCGTCACACTGCGCCCGCCGATGACGTTCCCCGAGCTGCGGGCGTTCCTGACGAGCCAGCGCCAGCTGCGCCGCGACGAGGACCAGGTCGACGCGCTGCTGCGCCGCCTCGATGGCGCGGGCCTGCTCACCGGACTCGACGGCGCCGGCCCGGTGAGCGTGACCGCGCGCGGGGCGAACCTGCACGCGGCCGTGTTCGCCTCGGTGCAACGGGTCGGCGGGCAGGTCTTCGGCGGTTTCGACCCCGCCGAGCTGGCGGTCACCAAGCGTGTCCTCGCCGAGGTCACCCGGCGGGCGCTGCGGCTGCGGACCGAGCTCGCGGCGGCCTGAGGCCCGCGGGGCGCGGGGCGCGGGACGCCGCCACCAGACCGGCCCGGGCCTCACACGCCGGCGTCAGAAACCTAGGGGGCCGGATAGGGGATCCACCCGACGCCTGACGGGCGCGGTCGGCGAGACAGTCACGGTGGCACACGGCGGACGTTCCGGGAGGGGGGGCGCCGCGAGCCAGCCGCGGGCACGAGACCCGCTGCCGCCGACAAGGAGGTCGCGCCATGGAAACCACGATCGACGAGATCGCACCGGACACGTTCCGGCTTTCGACCTGGGTCCCCGACGTCACGCCCGCCGGGTTCACGTTCAACCAGTTCCTGATCCGCGACGAGCAGCCGTTCCTGTTCCACACCGGGATGCGCGGGCTGTTCCCCCTGGTACACGCCGCGGTGACGAAGCTGGTGAAGCCGACAGACCTGCGCTGGGTCGGCTTCGGGCACGTCGAGGCCGACGAGTGCGGCGCGATGAACCACTGGCTCGCCGCCGCGCCGGACGCTCAGGTCGCGCACGGGGAGCTGGCCGTCATGGTGTCCGTCGACGACCTGGCCGACCGGCCGGCGCGGGCGTTCGCCGCCGACGAGGTGCTCGACACCGGCGGCCACCGGCTGCGGTTCCTGCCCACCCCGCACGTCCCGCACAACTGGGAGGCGGCGCTCTGGTACGACGAGACAACCCGGACGCTGCTCGCCGGCGACCTGTTCACCCATGTCGGCGACGGTCCGGCGCTGCTCGAGGACAGCGTGGTCGGCCCGGCGATGGAAGCCGAGGCCATCTTCCACTCCACCGCCGGCGGGCCAGGGCTGGTCCCGACGCTGCACCGGCTGGCCGATCTCGAGCCGACCACCCTCGCGCTGATGCACGGCTCCTCGTTCCGTGGCGACGGCGGCGCCGAGCTGCGCGCCCTCGCCACCGCCTACGCCGACGCCCTCGCCGCGGCCTGACGGAGGAGGTCAGGTCGAGGCGCCAGGAGGCGGGCCGTGGCGGGCCGCTTCCGCGAAGGCGGCGGCCTCGGCGCGGCCGCGCACACCCAGCTTGCCGAGGATCCGGCCCACGTGGTGCTCGGCGGTCTTGGGTGTGATGTAGAGCCGGGCGCCGATGTCGGCGTTGCTCAGACCCTGGCGGACGAGTTCCAGCACCTCACGCTCGCGCGCCGTCAGCGCCGCGAGCGCCGTCAGCAGCGAGTCCGGACGCCGCGCCGGGCCGCCGGCGGCCCGGCGGCCGGCCTGCCCAGCGGGACCGAGCGAGCGCAGCAGGGCGAGCGCCCGGTCCCTGCCGGGCGCGGCGCCTAGCCGTTCGAGGACGGCGAGCGCGAGCCCCGCGTCCACCGCCGCGTCGTCCGCCCGCCCGGCGGCGGCGTACGCGAGCGCGCACTCCAGGCCGGCGGTCGCCGCCAGCAGTGGCCGCTCGCCGCCGGCCAGCCGGGCCCGGGCGTCCTCGAACGCGGCGACGGCGCCGCCGTGGTCGCCTCGGCCGGCGAGCACCCGGCCGCGAGCGAGCGCCGCCCGAGCGGCGAGCACGCCGCCGTCCGCGGCGTGGGCCAGCTCGGCGAGCCGGCGCGCCGCGTCGTCCGCCGCGGCCAGGTCGCCGCGGGCCAGCTCGGCGCTCACCAGCAGGTCCAGCAACTCGCCGCCACGTACCCGGTCGCCGACGAACTCGCGCAGCCCGCGCCGCACGACGGCGGCGGCGACGTCGGCCTCGCCTCGGGCGAGGTGCACGGCGGCGCTCGGAGCCCGGGTCGTCGGCCGGTCGAGGTAGGGGACGATGAGCTCAGCGGCCTCGTCGACACGGCCCTGGGCGACCCGCATCGTCGCGAGCGCGGCGGCGGTGTCCGCGCGGTGGCCGTAGCCGGCCCACGCGCCGGCCGGCCCGAGGACCGCCAGCATCGCCTCCTCGGCCTCGGCCCAGCGGCCCGCGCCGCAGAGCAGCGAGCCGTAGGCCGCCTGGCAGTGGGCGTGCAGCACCCGCGGCCGGCCGCCGAAGCGGTCGAGCAGCGCGGTCCGGACCAGCTCGATCCACTCCTCGGCGCGAGCGAGGTCGCCGGCACGGTCGCAGGAGGACAGCAGCGAGCAGAAGCTGCGGCCGATCACGCCCGCGTCGCGCACCTCGCCGGCCGTGATCGCGACGAGCGCCTCGTCGAGGCGCGCGAAGCCATCCCGCGCCCGGCCGCGGCTGACGAGGGCCAGGCCGCTGYCAGCGAGCGCCCTCGTGTGCAGGTCGGGGTCGGCGAACTCGGCGGCGATCGCGAGGGCGCGCTCGGTGCCGCGCAGCAGGTCGTCGATGTCGGGCCGGTCGCAGGCTATCCGCGCGAGCTCCAGGTAGCCCCACTCCACGCACGGCCCGACCTGTTCGAGCACCCGCCGAGCGCGCGCTGCCCAGCCGTTGCCGACGGCCGGCTGGCCGAGCAGCCCGGCATACAGGTCGACGAGCTCGGTCGCGACCCGAGCCGCCGCGCGCGGCTCGCCGGCGTCGCGCAGCCCGCGGAAGGCGAGCTCCCACGCCCCGCGCGCCTCGTCGAGCCGGCCGTCGAGGTAGGCGAGCTGGCCCAGCAAGAGGTGCCCGGCCGGGTCGCCGACAAGCCTGGCGCGCCGGCGCGCCAGTTCCTCCGCCTCGGCGAAGGCGCCCCGCTCCAACGCGGCATACGCGTCACTTACGGCTGGCACGTCAGCCGATGCCGCCACCGCCCGGGCAACCGGTTGGACCTCGCCGGTCCGCGAGGCCGGGTCGACCGCGGTGGCTTCCTCGATCGTTACGCCCCGGGTGGCCCGGCTGGCGCCCTGGCCCATCACGGCCGGGTTGGCGCTTTGGCCCGTCGGCGAAGCCTTGACCACAATCCGATCATAGGACCGCCCGCCACGTCCGGCCGAGCCTCGCGACCCCCCGCCGGTTGGCGGCGGCCCGGCGATCCGGAGCACGGGCCGCAATGAGTGCGGGCGGCCGCGATCCGTGCTGGTATGAGGACGCTCGCGGCGGGGGTCAAGGGGCGTTCACAGAGACGAGGTTCGGCGTGGACACGGGTCTTCTGGGGCGGACGGCTGTCGTCACGGGCGGGAACTCCAACATCGGCCGGGGCATCGTGCTGGCGCTGGCTGCCGAAGGCGCGAACGTCGTGATCGCCGCGAGAGACGCGGCCGCGGGCGAGCGGGTGCGCGAGCAGGCCCTGGCCGCGGGCGCGAAGAACGCCGTGTTCCACTCCGTCGACGTCGTCGACCGCGCGCAGGTCGGCCGGATGGTGGTCGCGGTCGAGGAACGGTTCGGCGCGGTCGACCTGCTGGTGAACAACGTCGGCGGCAATGTCGCCTTCGCCTACTTCGTGGAGTCCGACCCGGACACCTGGCGCCGCGACATCGACCTGAACTTCACCAGCACCCTCAACTGCGCGCACGCCGTGCTGCCCGGCATGATCAACCGAGCCTCCGGGCGCATCATCAACATCGGGTCGACGGCGGGGCTGATCGGCGACCCGACGCTGGCCGTGTACTCGGCGATGAAGGGCGCGGTACACACGTTCACCAAGATCCTCGCCAAGGAGGTCGGGCCGCACGGGATCACCGTCAACGCCGTCGCCCCCTACGGCACGCTTCCCGACGACTGGGCGAACGACGTGAGCGCGGGCAGCCGCTGGCATGCCGACGGGGTCATCGCGAAACGGGCGAACGGCGGCGACTCGCCCAGCATCGGGCGCCGTACGGTCCTCGAACGGCAGACCGCGACACCCCGGGAGATCGCCGCCGCGGTCGTCTACCTGGCCTCCGACGCGGCCGCCTTCGTCACCGGCCAGATCCTCGCCGTCGAGGGCGGCACCCTCCTGGCCTGACAGGCGCAGGTCCGTACGTCAGGCGCATTCCTGTCGTCGAGCGCGTCCGGGCTGTTCGCGGATGACGTCGTCGATGGTGGTGGCGGTGATCGCGCGGCGGAACCACGTGTCAAGCTGGTCCAGGTCCGTACAGGAGTGGACCCGCCCGCGGACATCGTCGGGGACATTTATCCCGCGCTCCTCGAGCACGGTCAGGAGCATTCGCCCCGCGCCGAGAGCCTCACCCTCGGCCCTGCCTTCTGATTTGCCCTCGGCGTGAGCGCGAGCGGCGGTCTCGCCGAGCAGCTTGCTGCGGTACGGGCGACCAAGGGCGCTGTTCACATACATCTCCCACCGATCCCAGAGCGTCGCTGGCAGCCCAGCCAGAACGATCTCATGATACAAGGGCCTCTTCTTCGGGCCGAGCGCCCGCAGCGCCTCCGCGAGAGCGGGAAAGGCCGCCTCGATGTCGGCGTCCCCGCCGTGGCAGAGAACGGAGAACAGAGCCAGCGCCGGCTCGGCTCGCGCTCGCTCGATCTCGACCACCAACGGCACATCGCCCGGCGTGAACAGAAGCGGGCGCAGGTGCAGGCTTACACCGTCCGACTCGAACAGGTCCCGGTAACGGCGGGCCACCGTCGGGCCGGGGCAGTAGACCAGCAGCGCGGCATTGATCTCCAGCTCTGCCTCCAGGTGCGCCACGTAGGTCTTCCAGGTCCAGCGCTTGCCCGGGTCCCAGTCACGCTGGACCTCCAGCACCACCGACAGCAGTGACCTGTCGGTGGCATCGCACAGCAGCGTCATCCCGTCGGCGCGATAGGTGCTGGGAACCAGCTTCCGGACCTCGGTCGGCTGCGATCGGGCGTGGTGATAGTCCACCACCTTGACGTCGAAGAGCTTCTCCAGCAGCCAGACGAGGACCTCCGGATTCCGCTCGGCCAGCTCCAGCGGCGACTCATGTTCCCCACTCGGCATGCCGCCAACCATAAAGAGTATCGACAGGAAACGGCAAACACGGGATATGCCGCCTAAATCAATTCCGCCTTCTGCGGCGACTTACGCTCACCTATTCTTTCCCTGGCGAGAAAACAGCGCGACGAGCCTCCAACGAGCTTTCCCCGCGGAGGATTCAGGTTGGTGGTTCTCTGCGACGTCGCGTCGTCAAGGAAGCGGAAAGCCGCTGCTTGCGACCGGAAACCGGGTCACGGGGTTACCGCGTCGGTTCGGTCGCCCAGCGTCGAGGTGGCTGTGGTCGGGCGGTGCAGCCGCGGCGCGACGAGCTTCGCGGTCAGGTGCTCGCCCGCGACGACCGGCGGGTAACGCGGCGGGTCGTCCGGCCCGGTACACGTGGGCAGGCACTCGACGACGGCGTCGTGGTTGCCGTCGTGGAAGAACGCGATCGAACGGCGCCGGGTCGCGCGGCCGGCCACCGGCGCGGGCAGCACCACCCGGTGCACAGTCGAGCGCCAGCGGTCGTTGGTCCACTGGGCGAGCAGGTCGCCCAGGTTCACCAGCAGCCCGCCCGGCCCCGGGACGACCGAGTGCCAGACGCCGTCGGGGCCGACGATCTCCAGGCCGGGCACCCGGTCGCCGTAGAGGACGGTGAGGATTCCGTAGTCGGTGTGCGCGCCCATCCGGGCCGGCTCCCCGGGTTCGCCGGCGTCCGGGCGGGCGGCGGTCACGTAGCTCAGCGCGCGCAGGGTCTCGGTCGAGTGGTCGGTGAACGGGGCGAAGTAGCCCTCGGGAAGCCCGAGCGCGACGGCGAAGATCTCGGCGAGCCGGCGGGCGAGCCGGGCGACGGCGCCGAAGTAGGCGGTCAGTGCCGGGCGCAGCGCCGGAACCTCGTCCGGCCACAGGTTCGCGGCGAAGACGCCGTCGCGCTCGCGCTCGTAGACCGGGTCGCCGGCGGGCCAGCCCTCCGGGCCGGTGTTGAACGCCTCGAACGTGTCCGGACCGGCGTCGACGCCGAGGCTGTAGGCCAGCGACTCGGCGCGCGGCGGGCTGTAACCCCGGTTCGTCATGACGTCGGCGGGGACATAGCGCAGTTTCAGGCTCGCGGGCAGCGCCCAGAAGGTGTCGAGCGCGGCCAGCGCCGCCTCGATCGTCGCCGGCTCGATGCCGTGCCCGACGATCTCGAGGAAGCCGACCCGCCGACAGCCGTCGTCGACCTCGGCGGCGATCTCCCGGCGGCGGTCGGCGCCGCCGGCACGCCATCCGGACAGGTCGACCAGCGGGACCAGACCGGCCATCCGCACACCTCCGTCGTCCGGTCACCATCGCCTGCCGACGAAGGCGAATATAGGCAGGAAGACGCGGTCAGGCCTGGAGAAGTGGCCACCGTCGCGGTGGGTGACAGCCGTCCGAAGGCATGGCACGGGCAGGGCGCGGACCGGACACGGACGGGGCGACGAACCTAGGCTGGGGCCGCGGGGACAGGGCGTTCAGGGAGGCAGCCGCGTGACCAGCAGCGCCAGTACGGCCACCGCCGTCGACGAACCGTTCACGGGCCTCGTCGGTCTCCATCACCTGCAGCTGGCGATCCCCGCCGGCGCGGAGGATGCCTGCCGGGCGTTCTGGGCCGGGCTCCTCGGCCTCTCCGAGGTGCCGAAGCCACCGCCGCTGGCCGCCCGCGGTGGTGCCTGGTTCCGCGGCACGGGCTTCGAGCTGCACGTCGGCGTCGACCCGGCCTTCACCCCCGCGACCAAGGGCCACCCGGCGATCCTCGTCGGCGACCTCGACGCGCTCGCCGAGCGGCTGGCCGCCGCGGGCGTCGCGGTGACCTGGTCGCACGACTTCCCCGGTCACCGCCACTTCTACAGCCCCGACCCGGTCGGCAACCGGATCGAGTTCATCTCCCCCGACCCGGCGTCCTAGCCGCGGCCGGTCAGCCGCCGCCCGCGCGGGACGACGGCGGGGCCGGTGGACCGTAGGGGGAGCCCTCGGGGACGTCACGCAGGTCGATGTCCGCGACCGTCCTCGCCGCGAACAGGGCCTCGACCTCGGCGGGCGGGCAGCCGAGCTCGGCGAGGATCTCGCGGGTGTCGTGGCCGACGAGCACGGAACGCGACGGCGGGCGGCCCGCGTCGCGGCTCCAGGTGCCATAGCCGCGGACGACGTGGAACCGGCCGAACCGGGGGTCGTCGATGAGATGGGTGAAGCCGTTCGCGCCGAGGTGCTCGTCGGTCACGTGGTCATCCCCCATGACGGCGCGGACGGCGGGAACGCCACGCGCCGCGAGCTCGGCCGCGGCCGTCCGGACCGTCCGCGCCGCGAACGCCGCGGCGACGGCGTCGACGAGCTCGTCGGCCTCGAGGACCCCGTCGCCGCCGAGGGCCCCGAGGGCGGCGAGCAGGTCGCGGGTCCGCGCCGCGGTCACCGCGGCGACGGCGATCCAACCGTCGGCGCACCGGTAGTAGCGGTGCCCGCCGGTGGGGCCGGGGAAGTTGGTGGCGCCGCGGGCCGGCTCGGGGCGGCTGGCGAACTCGGTGAGCTCGGGCGCCTGCAGGTAGGTCGCCGTGTTCGCCAGGCTCAGGCTGAGCCGCTGGCCCGCGCCGTCGCGGTCGCGGGCGTAGAGCGCGGCGAGCACCCCGAGGGCGCCGAGCACGCCGGTGCCGGTGTCGTTGAGCGGGATCGGGGTGAGCACCGGGTCACCGTCCCCGCCCTGCGCGTCGGCGAGGCCGGACAGGCCCTGGAACACCGGGTCGAAGCCGGGCGCGCTGGCATAGGCGCTGGCGTGGCCGTACGCGGAGACGCTGCAGCGCACCAGGTCGGGCCGCGCCGCTGCGATCCGCTCGGGTGGGAGGCCGAGCTTCTCCAGCCGCCCGGGCCGCATGTTCTCGACGAGGACATCCGCGCTGGCGAGCAGCCGCAGCAGCAGGTCCGCGCCGCCGGGGCGGGCGATGTCGAGCGCCAGGTCGCGCTTGTGCTGGCTCGCGACCAGCACCGACATCGGGAACGCGCGGAACGGGTCGCCGTCCGGTGGCTCGACCTTGATGACGTCCGCGCCCCAGTCGGCCAGGACCTCCCCGATCAGGGGTCCCGCGAGGTAGGAGGACAGGTCGACGATGGTGACGCCGCGCAGCGGCAGGTCCGCGCCGTCGCCGGCGGCCGGCTCGCCCCCGCGGGTGCCGGTGGCACCACCGGCGGCAGGCGTCTCGGCGGCGGACGTCTCGGCGGCGGACGTCTCGGCGGCGGACGTCTCAGGGGCCCGCCAGAGCTCGTCGTCGGGGCCGAGATCCAGGCCGGTGACGGCGAAGGCGCCGGGGGTCGCGGGGGTGCCGCCCAGGTCGACCGGGAAGCCGGGCATCCTGACGGTGCCCAGCGCGGGGTGCTGGCGCTGGACGAAGCTCCGGTTGGCCTCGGTGATGTCGCGGTCGGCCCATTCGGCGCGGGTCGCGATCGGCGCGCAGGGCACGTCGGCGGACGCGAACAGGTCGAGCCACTCACGCAGCGRCCGCTTGCGGAACTCCTTCTCCAGCTCGTCGGCGACCAGCTGGCCGCCCTCGTCGTACACGAGGACCTTGTTCCAGTCGCCGTCGACGCCTGGGAGCACGAGGACGTCCATCCGGTCCATGGCGTCCAGGGCACGGAAGAAGATCTCCGGTACGAGCGCGGCCAGGTAGAGCCAGCGGCCGTCGCCGGCCTGGTAGATACGCCAGAACGGAACGCCCCGGCCCGAGCGGTTGCCCTTGACAACCGGCTGGTCGAGGCCGACCTGCGTCATCATGCCCAGCTGGGCGGCGGCGGCGTGCAGCCCGCTGACGGTGACGGCATGCCCGCGGCCGCCCTCCCGGCGCCGGCCGAGCAGCGCGGCGACGGCCGCGGCGGCGGCGAGGGCGCCGTGCAGCTGGACGATCGTCGCGGCGACGGGAGCGACGGGGCAGTCGCGCGTCGCGGGGTTGCGGGCCGCGGCCCCRCCGAGGCCGGCGAGCAGCAGCGGGTCCTCGGCGACCTCGCGCCATTCGCCGTGCTCGCCGTAGGGCGGCAGCCACACCTGGTTCAGCCCCGGGTGCCGCTCGGCGAGGGTCGCGGCGTCAAGTCCCAGCTCGGCCAGCCGGCCGGGGGTGTGGTCGACGATCAGCACGTCCGCCCCGCCGGCCAGCCGGGCGACGTCCTCGGCGGTCATCCGGGCGACGCGCTTGCCCCGGTCCCACAGCAGCCCCGCGGCCAGCTCGTCGGGCTCGGCCGGCTTGTCGGCCAGCGTCGAGCCGGGTGGAGCCGCGAACCGTGCCCTGACCACGTCGGCCCCAAGGTCCGCGAGCAGCATCCCCGCGACCCGGCCGGCCCGGGTCACCGAGGCCTCGAGGACCCGGACCCCGGCTAACGCGGGAAGCCGATCACCCGCCTGTGCCTCGCCGGCCGCCCCAGCTCCAGCCGCCATGCGCCCCACCGCCTCACGACTCGTGCCCACCCGGAGCGGCGCCGGCTCCACCAGGCACGGCCGCCGGCACCCGCGTCGTCCCCTGTCGTATCAGCGAACCGCCTGACCGGCATCAAAAGGCGTCGCCCGTCCCCCGCTCCGGGCCATCCGACCCCAACGCGCGCGCCCACGAGCCGCCGCGAGTTCGCCGCCGCGACGCGGCCTCCGGGCCGCTCAGGACTGGCCTTCGTCGGACTGGCCTTCGTCGCCTTCCAGGGCGGCGAACCAGCCGACCCAGCGGCGCTGGCCCGGGGTCTCGACAGCGCGAGGGCGGTAGTGACGCCGGGTCCAGGCCACGGCGTCGGTCGCCGGGTGGCCGGCGAGGATCGCCATGCAGGCCAGCACGGTGCCGGTCCGGCCGGTGCCGCCGCCGCAGGCGACCTCCACCCGCTGCCCAGCGCGGGCGAGCGCGTACGCCTGCCTGATCGCCACGGCCGCCGCCCGGGGGTCGCGCGGCGTCCGGAAGTCCGGCCAGTCGAGCCACGCCGCCGCCCACGCCGGCTCCTGCTCGACGGCTCGGCGCGCCGACGCCCGCCGCGGCAGCCCCCGCGACCGTCCGAGATAGAGCCCGAACTCGGGGAGTGGCCCGCCCGGCAGTCCCTCCCTGCGCCCGCGGCCTCGGATGTACGTGCCATCCGGGAGTTGGATGGCTCCGGTCAGTCGCGAGGTCACACCCGTAGTGTGCCTGCCGGTCACGCACCGCCGTCGCGGGGTGGTCAGTATGCGGGCTAACCGGGTCACTTCCGCCACGTCTCCGGGCCCACACCGCGCCCGCCGCCCTGCTGACCGGACAGGCATCGTCTCCGCTCCGCGTCCGGGGAAGCGGGCGGGACGGCGGTGACCCGGAGGCTCGTGGGTGAGGTTTTCCCCAGTACGGATTGGTGGGTCTGCGCGGTCGTGCGGCCGGGCACGGCGATCTACGGTCGAGACGACGTTCCGGCTGACGGGACGGACGGCGCGCGCTGGACGCGCGCCGGCGACGACAGATAGCGGGACGCGAACGATATGACGACGCGACGACTCCCCCGGCGGGCGCAGCCCCGCGCGGGCACGGACAGGCCGGCCTCGGCGGCCTCCGAGCCGGGGACCGGCGGGTGGGCCCGATGACCGGCCCGGCCGGCGGCGGCCTCGAGGCCGGGCCACGCCCCCCGGGGGCTCCCGTGCATGCCCTGGCCGCCGCGCTGCGCGCGACCTACTCGCGGCGCAACTGGCTGGCGACGGTGTTCACCGCGCAGACGTTGCTCTTCGGGACGGTCACGTTCGCCGTGACGCTCGCGTTCGGCATCGCCGGCGTGTCGTCCTCGTTCTTCATCGTCATCGGGCTGCCGCTGCTGTGGGTGGCGCTGGCCGCCGCCCACCAGTTCGCGCGGTTCGAGTCGTGGCGGTACCAGGCCTACCTGGGCGAACGGCTGCGCCTGCGGGCGAAGCCGGTGCCCGCGGGAACGCCGGCCGGGAGGATCGGGCGGGCCTGGTCGCGGATGTGGGCCCGGATGTCGGCCGGCGGCAGCTGGCTGGAGCTCCTGTGGGCGCTGATCGTGCTGCCGGTGCTCGGCTGGGCTGGCGGCTGGATCGTCGCTACCGCCTGGGGCGGAGGTCTCGCGTTCCTGCTGTTCCCGGCCTACGGGCACCTCCTCGGCAACGGCGGACGGCTGGTCGGGCTGGACCTCGGCTACGGCGGTTCCGTCGCCGTGCACGTGGTGGTCGGCGTCGTCGCGCTCCTCGCCGCGCCGTGGCTCGCCCGCGGGCTCGCCGCCCTGCAGCTGGCGATCGGGCGCAGGATGCTCTCGCCCAGTGAGACCGCCGCGCTGACCCAGCGGGTGGCGGACCTGGAGTCCAGCCGCGCCGGCATCGTCTCGGCCACGGCCGCCGAGCGCCGCCGGATCGAGCGCGACCTGCACGACGGCGCGCAGCAGCGGCTGGTGAGCGTCGCGATGACGCTCGGCCGGGCGCAGGAAAGGTTCACCGAGGACCCTCAGGGAGCGCACGAGCTCGTCACCGAGGCGCACGCCGAGACCAAGCGCGCCCTCGTCGAGTTGCGTGACCTCGCCCGCGGCCTGCACCCGGCGGTGCTCACCGACCGGGGCCTGGACGCCGCGCTCGCCGGCCTCGCCGCCCGCTGCCCGATTCCGGTGACGCTCGAGGTCGACGTGACGCCGCGGCCGTCGGCCGAGGTGGAGGCGGTCGCCTACTTCTTCGTCGCCGAGGCGCTGACGAACGTGGCCCGCCACGCGGACGCCGCGTCCGCGCGGATCACGGCGCGCCGGGTCGACGGCCGACTGGCGGTCGAGGTCAGCGACGACGGCCACGGCGGGGCGAACGAGCGCGGCGGCACCGGCCTGTCGGGGCTGCGCGACCGGGCCCTCGCGGTCGACGGCACCCTCTCGGTACGCAGCTCCCCCGGCGAAGGCACGACCCTGCGACTGGACCTGCCATGCCAGAACTGAACCAGCCCGAGCCAGTCCCCACGCCGGCCACCCGGCCCGCCTCCGAGGGAGACCGCACGATGGCCGCCACGGCCGACCCGACGTCCACCGCCACGGCCACCCCCACGCCAGCGCCAGCGCCAGCGGCCTCGCACCGCGGCGCCCGCGGCACGCTGCTCGTCGTCGGGGCGCTGCTCGCCGTCGCGCTGGCGATCGGCGCCGGTCTGCAGGCCGTCAACCTGACCACCGGGCAGGAACGGCGCGACGAGCACGTCACCCTGCCTGCGTCGGTCGACCGGCTGGAGGTGCGGGCGTCGTCCGGCAACCTCACCCTCACCGCCGCCGCGGGCGACCAGGCGGTCGTCGACGCCAGGCTCTCCGGCACGGTCCACCCGCCCGCCCTGAAGGTCGACATCGACGGGCACACGGCTCGGGTGCACACCGACTGCTCCTGGCAACTGCTGCTCAGCTGCGACGCCACGCTGCGGCTGGCCGTCCCGGCGGGGGTGACCGTCGTGGCGCGATCCTCGTCCGGCGACGTCCGGGCGGTCGGCCTGACCGGTTCGATCGATCTGCACACCTCGTCGGGCAACGTGGTTGCCGACGGCTGTTCCGGCACGGCCAGGCTGACCACGTCGTCCGGCGACGTGCGCGCCACCCGCCTGCGCGCCCAGACCGTGTACGCGCACTCGTCGTCGGGGGACGTGACCGTCAACCTCACCGTCGCGCCGACGGACGTGGAGGCCGCGACGTCGTCCGGCGACGTCCGGGTAACCGTGCCATCCGGTTCGGAGACGTATGACGCGACCGCGCACACCTCGTCCGGGAGCGACTCGGTCCGGGTCGCCGCCGACCCGCGGTCATCCCGCCGGATCGAGGTGAGATCCAGCTCCGGCGACGTCTCCATCCGCTACGCGGGCGCCGATGAGGCGTCGTAGCGGGTGCGGATCAGACCCAAAGGCCCGAGGTGTCGTACAGCGGACACCGCGGCGGTGATCGGGCCCGGTGAGCAGGGGCACTACGATCGCCGGTATCGCACGGCGGTCGCCGATGCCGAGCCGAAATACGCAATAACCGCTGCCACAGCTCTGTGGAAGCGCGAAAATATACTTTTCGCACCCCTGATGGCCCAAGGATTGCGTGGGTGGTCCCATGCCTCACGACCGTGGTCCGCACCACCAGGAAGACCCAGACCATAGACACGACGCGCTCCATCAGGGCGACGAGGCGCCCCACGTGACTCGGTCCGTCGTGGGCCGGYGGTTCTTTCTCGCCGACCCACGTTCGCAGACCGCGCCCGGACGCGTCCGGCTCAGCGAGATCGCGGACGARCTGGCCGACCCGGCCGCCGCCGTCCGCTGGTACCGCAGGCTCGACCTCGGGCCGCTGACCGAGGTCGCCGCGCCGCACGCCCGGCTCGCGGCGCTGCTGTCAGGCGACCCGCCGGGGGATGACGCCGACGCGGCCGGCCGGTGGGTGCGGGCCGAGCTGGAGGCGCGCGGCCTCGGCTGGCTGCGCGACACCGACCAGCGGTTCGCGCACGCCAGGCGGGCCTGGGACGCTCTCTACGCCGCGCATCATGGCGTCGCCGAGGCCGTCGCCCAGGTCGAGCCGATGGGCAACGCGCTGCGGGTGTGCCGACTCGGGGAGCTCGCCTACTCGGCGTCCGAGCCGGGCTGGCGCGAGCTCGCCGACGCGGCGGCCGCCAGGCCGATGGTCCCCGCGGAGATCTACCGCTCCCAGCGGGAACGCCGGCTGCGCCCGCCCGACCAGGTGGTCCAGACGGTCGCGGTCCCGCTGGCCGGCGGTGAGCTCGACCGGGCCGCGCTCAGCCCGGCCGCGCTCACCGCCGGCGCCGGTGCTGGCACCGGCGAGGACAGCTAGAACCAGCCGCGGCGGGCGCCGAGGTGCTGGAGCTGCTCCTGGATCTGGTGGGTGAGGCGGCCGCGGTCGAGGTCGCCGTGGCCGACCCGCAGGCGGCTGAGCGCGTCGCCACCGGAGTGGAGCAGCCCGCCGCGGCGGTCGGCCTCCAGGACGATGTCCATGCCGTGGTCGTCTACCAGGAAGGTGACCTCCAGCTCCTTGATCCGGCGGCTGTACTCGCCGGACGGCTTGAGCTCGATCTCCTGGTAGAACGGCAGCGACGAGCCGCCGACGTGGCCCTTCTCGACGTCCGCCGAATGGAAGTGGAAGCCTAGGTCGCCTAGCGCGGCGAGCACCGCCTCCTGGATCGGCAGCGGGTGGATGGAGACCGGGTCGAGGTCACCGGGGTCGATCGCGCCGGGGATCGCCAGCCTGGTGCGGACGCCGACCTTCATGCCCTTCAGGTGCCAGCCACCGACGTCGGTGATCGGCGTCTGCCACGGGACCGGCAGCTGGAACCGGCCGTTGACCTGCTGGCCGGGCGCGATCGTCAGGTTGCCGCCGATCTGCTGGGTGCCGAACGGGACCTGTTCGTAGTAGGTGCTGTCGTCGCGCTCGATCTCGACGGTCGCCTCGAGCGCGACCGTGATCGACTCGATGCGCTGCTCGACCTTGCCGCCGGTCACCGTCGTCGTGCCGGTGACGACCGCCCCCGGCCTCGTCTGGTCGTGGTCCAGCACGGTCTCCACCTCGGCGGCCCCGACGCCGAGCCGAGACATGAACCGCTTCATTCCCATCGCGCAAACCTTCCGACCGAGCGGAGTACCACCCTGAACTTCTATTCGGCACTCGTTGTACCGGGCGGCGTCCATGGGCCGCCAGCGGGGGTCGGTCAGGCGACAGCGGCCAGGTGGATCAGGCGCGCGGCGCGGGTTGGGTCGGCCCGCCGTCACCGTCAGGCGGGCAGGACCCCGGCGGCGCCGGCGAGCAGGGCGTGGCCGGCCGCGGGGTCGCCGCTGACGGTGGTCACGCACGCGGCGGTCTCCGCCGGGGTGCGCCGGCCGGCCGCGAGCAGGCAGAAGTCGACGACGTCCAGCCGCAGCTCGGCCACCGGTGGCGGATGGCCGGCGGCCGGGTCCGGCGCCACCAGCGGCGGACGGCCAGGGCCGACCAGCCAGCGGCCGACCACGACCGGGTCGTCCCCGGGCCGCTCGCGGTCGGCGCGGTCGCGGTCGCGGTCGGCACCGGCGTCGCGGTCGTCCGGGCCCTGGTCTCGCCCCGCCGGGCGGCCGGTGGTCAGCGTCAGCGCCAGCGGGCCGTCCGCGAGGCCGGCTCCGCGGTTCGGTCGCCAGCGAATCCGGTGGAGCGCGAGCGTGGTCGCGGCGCGCAGCTCGGCCGCGTCGAGCGCGGGGAGCCGGACTCCGGCCACCGCCGCGAGCGCGTCCCCGTCGAGCCAGGTGGCGAGCATGCGGGAGGTCAGGTGGTCCTCGACGGGCGCCGTCCAGCCGAGCGCGTCGACCAGGATGCTCGCCGACTCCGGCTCCCGTCCCGCGAGCCACGCGCACAGACCGCGCGCGCCCTCGTGCCAGGTCTGCCACAGCAGCACCGGCGGCCAGAACACCGGGGGCCAGAACACCGCCGGCCAGTAGGAGGCCGACCGGCCCGGCCCCGTCCGGGTCGCCTGGCCGCCCGCGCGTGCCGCACCGACCCCGTCGGCGGTCGCGCCGGCGCCACCGCCGGCGGTGGCGCCCGGCTCGGCCTGGTCCGTCGACCCGGTTTCGCCGTCCGGCACCGTTGCGCCGCCGAGGCCGGTGCCGGCACGGGGGATGCCCTGCTCCCGGTCGTCGGCGGCCGGGTGGGCGAGGACGCCGGCGACCGGGATGCCGATCGCGCCGGCCAGCGCGGCGTCCAGCCCGGCGAGGCGGGCGACCACCTCGCGGGGCGTGCGGCCGTCGCCGTCCGTCGGGCGGTCCCAGTCGCCGGGGGTGAGCTCCGCGAGCACCCGGTCGACGGCCGCGATCCAGGCGGCGAACGGGGCGGCGTACGAGGGCGCGGCCGCGACGGCTGGCCGCCGCGCGAGCGCCGCGGCCAGCAGCGCCGTCCGTGGGTCGGCCTGGACCTCGCCCATCGGGCCGGTCGACGGCCGGGCCGGGCGAGAGCGGGCCCCAGACCTGCCCGATCGGATTCGCCAATCCGGCAGGAACCCTGGCACGGCCTCGGGCCCACCCGGTCGCGCCGGCTCGTCGGCTGCCCGCGACCGCTCGGTGGCGAGCCGGCCGACCTCGGCGGCCAGTGCCTGGGCGAGCGCGTCGTCGTCGGCCGGGAAACGCAGCGGATGCTCCCAGACCTCGACAAGCGCGGCGCGCGCGACGGCCGCGGCGGCCAGCGGCGGCTGGCCGCCGGCGGCGGCGATGGCGAGCAGTCGGTCGCCGTGGCGGGTGTAGGCGTCGGCGAGCGCTGTCGGGTCGCCGACGACCAGCTGGTGCCGCGGCGAGACGCCGACCGCGGCCGGTCCCACGCCGAGATTCGCCGGCGGGTCCGCCGGGCGCTCGGGGCGTTGGGAGCCGGTCGTCGCCACCGGCGCAGTGTCGCATGCAACAACGCCCCGATCGCCATACGATCGCGATCTGCCCGACCAGAGCAACGCGGAGCCACAGCTCCACCCCGCCAACACGCTCTCCCAACCCCTCGCGGCGTCGAAACGCCGCAAGGGCCACCGCGACACCGACCGGTCGAAGGCAGGAGGACCGCCTGCAGCGGCGCGAAATCCGCGGACATCCCCGGACGTAACCCGATAGAGTTCGCCTTCGTGACCTGCATCGTCGGGGTGGAGAACAACGGGCGGGTCGTGATCGGCGGTGACAGCGCCGGCATCGCCGGCTGGTCGGTGACCGTCCGCGCGGACACCAAGGTCTTCCGCAACGGGCCGTACGTCATGGGATTCACCGACTCGTTCCGAATGGGCCAGCTGCTGCGCTACAGCCTGGTCCCACCGGTGCCGCACACCTGGGACGTCGACCGTTTCATGGCGACCGACTTCGTCGCCGCGGTCCGCGACTGCCTGCGCGACGGCGGCTACGCGCGCAACGACTCGGGCAACGAGAGCGGCGGTTGTTTCCTGGTCGGCATCCAGGGCCGGCTCTACCGGATCGACTCGGACTTCCAGATCGGCCGCAGCGTCGACGACTACTTCGCCGTCGGCGCCGGCGAGGACTTCGCCCGCGGCTCGCTGCACGGCAGCGCCGACCTGCCGCCCGACGAGCGGGTCCGCAGGGCGCTGGCCGCGGCCGTGCACCACTCCACCGACGTCCGCGGGCCATTCCACCTGGTCTGGGACCCGGAGGAGTCCCCGAACCAGAGCTGACGGCGCGCCCCGCGGGCTGACCGCCCCGTCAGCGGTTGCCGCGGCCGAGGCGTTCGGCGGCCAGGGCGGCCCAGGCGGACGGGCCGGTGAGCGGGGTGAACCTGGCCGCGGCGTCGGTGAGGGCGGCGTACTGGTCGTCGGTGAGCTCGAGATCGGCGGCGGCCGCGTTGGCCTCCACCTGGGCGACGCTGGACGCACCGGGAATGGCGATCACACACGGCTGGTGGATGGCCCAGGCGAGCGCGACCTGGGCGCAGGTCGCGTCGTGTGCCGCGGCGACCTCGCGCAGCACGTCGAGCAGCGGGGCGAGCCGGGCCAGGTTCTCGGTCAGGAACAGCGAGTTGGTCGCCCGGATGCCGCCGGACGGGCGATTGGTGACGTCGTAGCGGCCGGAGAGCAGGCCCTGCGCGAGCGGGCTGTATGCGATGATCAACCGGCCGGTGCGCTGCGCGTACGGGATCAGCGCGTCGTCGGCGGCGCGCCGGACGAGGCTGTACTCGACCTGGTTGGACAGCACCGGCGAGCCGAGCGCCGCCTCGGCGGCCTGCCACCGGGCCAGCGAGTAGTTCGAGACGCCGACCTCGCCGACCAGCCCGACGTCGAGCAGCCGGCGCATCCCGCGCATCGTCACGGAGTCGGCGACGATCGGGTTCGGCTGGTGCACCTGGTAGAGGTCGATCGTGCGGACGCCGAGGCGCCGCGCGCTCGCGACGCCGCGCTGCTCGACGACCGCCGGCGCCGGCACCAGCGGGAGGAGCTTCGTCGCGAGGAACACGCCCTCGGTCGCCTCCTCGCCGGCCTCGCGTAGTGCCTCGCCGACGATGCGCTCGCTGCGGCCGAACGCGTAGATCTCGGCGGTGTCGATCACGGTGATCCCGAGCTCAAGCGCCCGGCGCAGGATCAGGCGGGCCTCCCGGTCCGCGTAGTCGGCGCCGTAGCCCCATTCCCGCGACCCGAACTGCCAGGTCCCCAGCCCGATCTTCGAGAGCTTCTTCCCGCTCCTGACGGCGTCCCCGAGCCCCGTGACGTAGCGCATGCCCCAAGTCAACGCCAAAACCCGGCCGGCCGTCCCCCGACCGGCGAACCATTCCGGACCGGGCGGCCTCAACCACCTCAATCGCCCGAGCACCACGGCTTCCCCGGTCCGCTTGTGGGTGGCCGGAGGGTCGCATATCGTCCGGGCCTGTCACTGAAACGCGTTCTAGTTTGCTGGGAGGACCCGTTGTCTGAGCCCGGGACGGAGCCGGTGGTTCTCGTCGAGGCCGACGGGCCGGTGCTGACGGTGACGCTCAACCGGCCCGAGAAGCGCAACGCGACGAACGCGGAGGTGCTCTGCCGCCTGTACGACGCCTGGCGGCGCCTCGACGAGGACGACACCCTGCGGGTGGCGATCCTGACCGGGCGGGGCGGCACGTTCTGCGCGGGCATGGACCTGGCCGAGATCGGCCGGTTGCGCGCCGGGGTGCGGGACAACGAGTGGATCATCCGGCTGCAGGACGACCCGGGCATCTCGCTGAAGGCTTACCTGAAGAGGTACCGCCCCACCAAGCCGGTCATCCTGGCCGCCGAGGGGTATGCCCGCGCCGGCGGCACCGAGATCCTGCAGGGAACGGACATCCGTGTCGCCGGCGAGAGCGCCGTGTTCGGGGTGACCGAGGTGCAGCGCGGACTCTTCCCGATGGCCGGGTCGGCGGTCCGGCTGCGACGGCAACTGGGCTACGCCGTCGCCGCGGAGATGCTCCTCACCGGCGAGGACCTGCCCGCCCGGCGCGCCCACGAGCTCGGCCTCGTCAACCATGTCGTGCCGGACGGGCAGGCGCTGGCGAAGGCCCGCGACGTCGCTGACCGGATCGCCCGCAACGGCCCGCTCGCCGTGCGGGCGATCCTCGCCACCCTCCGCGAGACCGAATGCCTGCCAGAGGCCGAGGCCTTCCCCATCGAGGAGCGCCACGGCAACGCCGTGATGCGGTCGAAGGATGCCGTCGAGGGCCCGACGGCCTTCCTCCAGAAGCGCGAACCCGCCTTCACCGGCTCCTGACCCGCGTCTCCCCGATGCCCGACCGCGACCTGCCGCGCCGACCGTACACGGGTCGACATTCACGCGCCGGCGGGTGACGCTGGCGAGGCGAAAAGGAGGTCGGAGATGCTCAGCGTTTTCTGTTTCGACCGGCTGGCGGTGACGGTTCGGGACATGTACTTCGTCGACCCTGACCCGGCCCCGGGTCAGGACGGGCCGGAGCGGGGGGTGCGCCTCGAGCTGCGGCTCGTCGAGCCACAGCCGTGGCGCGGGACGATCTACGCGTCGCAGCGGATCGTCGTCGACACGTCGCTGCTGCGCGTCGACCTGTTCGAGTCCGTCGAGCGCGGGCCGGGCAGCCGCGACCGGGTGCACCACCACCCGACGATGACCGACAACGAGCCCGGCGGCCGCGTCTTCGACCGCGGCCTCACCGCCGACCCGATCAGTTGGCTGCGCCAGCGCCTGGCCGACCCGATGGGGCTGCTCGCGGCGGCCGGCGTCGAGGACCTGGCCGAGTATCAGGAGTCCGCCGACGAGCTGGCCGCTGGCGTGCCCCACGTCGTCGACGCGGTCGCGGCGAACCTCGAGAAGGTGCGCGCCGGCGAGCTGGCCCTCACCCGGACCCGCGGCACCTGAACGGCCTCGGCGGGCAGGCGCTCCGGCGCTCCGGCGGGCTGAGGCTCCGGCGGGCTGAGGCTCCGGCGACCGAACGACCGGACACTCCGACGACTGGACCCACCGGCAACCGAACTCTCGGGTGCGACTTCCCCGCGAAGTACGGGCGCATCAAATAGAACGCGTTCTAAGATTCGAGGGTGGACCAGCTCGGGCACCCGGTGTGGGACGCGGACAACCACTACTACGAGGCCGTCGACGCCTTCACCCGCCACCTCGACCCGCGGGACGGGCCAAGGTGCGTGCAGTGGGCGACCATCAACGGCCGGCAGTACCACGTGCTGGGCGGCCGGGTCAGCCGTGCGGTGTCCAACGCGACGTTCGACCCGATCTCCAGGCCCGGCTGCCTGTCCGAGTACTTCCGCGGCAACCCGAACAAGGTGAACCCGCTGGACCTGATCCGCGACAGCGAGCCGATCCGCGCGGAGTACCGCGACCCGGCCGCGCGGCTGCGGGTCCTCGACGAGCAGGGCCTCGCGGGCTGCTTCCTCTTCCCGACCCTCGGGATGATCTACGAGGAGCCGCTGCGGCACGACCCGGTCGCGGTCACGAAGACCTTCCGCGCCTTCAACCGGTGGCTCGCCGAGGACTGGACCTTCGACTACCAGGGCCGGATCATCGCCGCGCCGTACCTCTCGCTCGCCGACGTCGACTGGGCCGTCGAGGAGCTGGAGTGGGCGATCGGCCAGGGCGCCCGCATGATCGTGATGCGCGCCGCGGCGCCGACGACCGCGACCGGCCTGCACAGCCCCTTCGACGAGATGTTCGCGCCCTTCTGGGCGCGGCTCAACGAGAGCGGGCTGACGCTGGTGGTGCATGCCGGCGACAGCGGCGTCTCGACCGACGGGTACGCCGGCGGCGGGCACAGCTTCAGCTTCTCGGGCACCAGCTACGGGCCGACGATCGCGAGCTTCGCCATCGAGAAGGCGGTGCACGACTACCTGCTCTCGATGCTGCTCGCGAACCAGTTCGCGAGGTACCCGAACCTGCGGGTCGCCTCGGTCGAGAACGGCGCCGAGTTCCTCCCCGACCTGTTCCGAAAGGCGCGCTCGCAGGCGAAGAAACTGCCGGGCTGGTTCACGGAGGACCCGGTCGAGATCTTCCGGCGCCACGTCTGGGTCAACCCGTTCTGGGAGGACGACCTGGAGTCCGTCGTGCGCTGGGTCGGCGCCGACCGCGTCGTCTTCGGCTCCGACTGGCCGCACATCGAGGCGCTCCCGCACCCCCTCGACTACCTCCCCGAGACCAAGCCCCTCTCCCCCGCCGACCGCCGCCTGGTTCTTCACGGCAACGCCCTCGACCTGGCGACGCCCCGCCCCGCCTGATCGCGGGGCGGGGCGTCCCAGACCCGCGGGGGGCGGAGCATCGCGCGGGAACCGCTCACGTACCGGCGCCGATGGTGACCACCGTCGCCCAGGCGGGCGGCAGATCCCACCTGGAGGACTCCCGCCCCGGCGACGGCCGCCGGTCGAAAAGGCCGATGACGGTGCGACACGACGGGCTCAGCCGCGGCCAGGGGGTCTGCCCGTCGGTCAGGACGACGAGAACGTCCGGGCGCGGCCGGGCCCGCAGCGCCGCGTCGAGACCGGCGCACAGGTTCGTCCCCCCGCCGCCGATCAGGGGTATGCCCTCGGCGTGGCACAGCGAGCGCACCGCCTGGGCGGCCGCGTCGCACGGCACGACGGTCACCAGGTCGCCACGTCCGCCGACGGCGCGGCCGATCGCGGTGACCTCGAGCAGGGCGCTGCCCAGCTCGGCGTCACTCACCGACCCGGACGTGTCGATGACGACGCCGACCCGGGGAGGCATGCGACGCAGGCTTGGCAGGACCGCGCCGGGAACGGCCGCGCCGCGCCGGGCCGGGCGGCCGTAGGTGTAGTCGTCGCCGGCACCGGAGGCGGACAGCGCGGCCCGGACGGCCGCGCCGAGCAGGTCCCGCCATGCCCGCGGCGGGTGGAACGCGTCCTCGGCCCATCGCCGCCAGCCGGCCGGGACACTGCCCGGGCTGCCGGTGATGCCCTGCGCGACTCGGAAGCGGACCGCGTCCCGTTCCTGTGGGCTCAGGGCGTGCGCGCCGACGGACCCAAGGTCCCAGTCCCGTTCCAGGCCGTCGGCGCCGCTGCCGCAGTCCAGCCAGGCGAGGCTCTCGGTATACGGGTTCAGCCGGAACATGCCCAGGTACTCCTCCATGAGCTTCCCCTCGGGCAGCCGGAGAAGGTCGGGCCGGACGGCGCCGACGGGACGGGCGAGGCCGTCACCGTAGACGTCGTCGTTGATCTCGCAGTCGGCCGCGATGTTCATCCGCAGCCGCTCCCCCGGCCCGTCGACGCCGTGCTCGCGCGCGTACCGGTCGCCACGGCCGGGATGGTCGCGCAGCAGGTGCGACACCTCGTGCACCCACACACCGGCGAGCTCCTCCAACGACATCCGGTTTACGAACGTCGGCGAGACGTAGCAGCGCCAGTGCCGGTCGACGGCCATCGTCGGCACCCGGCGTGACTCGACCGGGTGCAGCGCGAACAGCGCGGTCGCCAGATAGGGACGCGCCTGGACGGCGAGCAGCCGCGCGGCGAGCAGCTTCTCCCGGTCCAGGGTGATTCGCCCGCTCACCGCCGCCGTCGCGCCTGCCGGCACCCACGCGCCCGGCTTGGCGCGCGGGCCCGCCGCGGCCGGCACCCCCGGCGTCGCCGGCGTCATCGGGCAGTCCCGGCGGCGTCCGCCCGCCGGGCCAGGGAGACCACGCCGGCGAGCCGTTCGATCGCCTCGGGGACCTCCCAGTCCGGCTGGCGCAGCGCGGCGAGCGTGGTCGCCGGGACGACCACGAGGTCCGGCTCGCCGGTGTCCAGCGCCCGGACGAGCAGCGCCCAGGCCGCGTCCCAGCGGTCCTTGCCCGGGCGGCGGCGGACCGCGTCGACGACGCCGTCCAGGACGGCCTGCCGCAGGTCGCCCCGTTCGGGCAGCTCGGCCCCCGCCGGGTCGGCGAGCAGCGTCTCGGGATCGGGCAGGTCCAGCCGGTCCAGGCTGGCGAGAAGCTCCAGCCCCGGGCCATCTCCGACAGTCCCCCGGGCCAGCGTCGACAGGACCTCCCGCGACGTGCCAGCGGCCGTCGCGAAGGCGACCAGCCGCAGCGTCATGTCCCAGCTACGGGGCGACGGCCAGGCGCCGCCTCGGCGGGCCTCCCTGTCCGGCAGCCGGTGCACGAGCCCGGGACGGGCTGCGAGCAGCCCGCACACGGCCCGCCGGGCGAACGCCACGGCCTCGGGCAGTCGCGCCTGGTCGAGCAGCGGCAGCGTCGCCGCCGGCCAGGTACCGCCGAGGCCGCGCACGACGACGTCCGGTTCGTGCACCCAGGGAAGGTGCACGAACCGGTTGGCGAGCGGCGGGCTGAGCTCCCAGCCGTCGGCCGCTGAGGACCGGGGATTGGCTGCGGCGACGATCCGCACCCCGGCCGGCAGCCGCAGTGCGCCGACGCGCCGCTCCAGGACCAGGCGCAGCAGGGCGGCCTGGACCGCCGGCGGCGCGGTCGACAGCTCGTCGAGGAAGAGCAGCCCTCGGCCCGCCTGGACCAGGCGCACGGCCCAGTCCGGCGGTGCCATCGGGACGCCCTGGACGGCCGGGTCGTCGCCGACGACGGGCAGGCCGGCGAAGTCGGACGGCTCGTGCACGCTCGCGATCACGGTCGTCAGCGGCAGGTCGAGGGAGTGGGCGAGCTGGGTCAGCGCGGAGGTCTTGCCGATTCCCGGCTCGCCCCAGAGCAGCACCGGCAGGTCGGCCGCCACCGCGAGCATCAGGGCCTCCAGCTGTGGGTCCTGGCGCGGTTCGCTCGCGGTGGTGGTCAGCAGGGCGAGCAGGTCGTCCGCGACGGCGAGCTGGTCGGTACGCCCGCGGGATGAGGCGGCCAGGGTCGACATGGGCGGTGGGGTCGTGGGCCGCGCGGTCCCGACCGGCATGGACGTGGCCAGCGTCGGAGTGGGCAGCGTCGATGTGGACAGCGTTGGTACGGGCATGAGTGATCACCTGTTGGGGTGGGCGCGGCGGGCGCGCGAAAGGCGAGTGCGTCAGGGGACGGACGGCCGAGGMCGGCCGTCAGTGGTGCTGCGCGTGCCGGGGGTGACGCCGGCGGTCGCGGGGCTTCGGGGCGCGCTGCGCCCGGCGGTCGGACAGCCCCGACCGGTACAGCCCGTAGGCGACGCGCCCGCGCGCGGCCGCCACCAGCTCGTCGCGCAGGGGGCCGTCCCGCAGGACCGCCGCCGGCCCGAGGAGCGTCTCCACCGCTGCCAGGGCTCCGGCGATGTCGCCGTGGTCCAGCCGGGCACGAATGTCGTCGAGGTTCGCCGGGCGCCGATGAACGTCGTCGATCATCTGGAGGCACGGTGCCGGCGGGCCGGTCAGCGCGGTGAGCAGCTCCTCACGGCGGATCTCGGCCGGGTCGTGGTCCAGCGGGACGAGCACCCCGTCGACCAGGCCGATCCGGTGCCGCTGGCCGCGGCAGTCCACGAACCGGGTCACGAAGCCGCCGTCGGTCGCGAAGCCGCCGTCGGCGGCCGGACTCGGCCGTGGCTGGGTCGGTACCAGTGCTTCGGCCACCAGCGGGTGCAGCTGGTCGGGGGCGATCAGCCCCGCCCGCAGTAGCAGCAGATCGGGGGGAACCCACGTCGAGGCGTCGGGAAGCACCGGCAGGTCCGGCGGCCACGACGAGCCCCGCGAGGCGCCGGCGAGCCGAGGCCCGGACCTGGCGAGCCGCAGCGCCAGCAGCCGCCGGGCGCCGAGCCGGACCGACACGGCGTCCTCGGCCCGGCGGTCCGCGCGCAGCAGGATCTCCGCCTCCGCCGGCCAGCGGTCCACGGCGCATTCCGGCGGCAGCGCGCGGTCCGGCCACAGGTCGTCCCGCGCCTGGGTGATCGCATGGTCCGCGCCGGCTCTGGTACGCAGCTCACCGGCGCGGCGGGCGTCCCACAGGTGCCGGTGCAGGTCCAGGCGGAAGCGCCGATGCGGGCGAGGGCGCGGATGCCCTCCGGCACCCACCGACGACCCGTCCCACAGCCCGAGGCTGAACCGCTGACCGCCGCTCGCCGGCGCCGGTGGTGTGCGGGCGACGAGGTGCAACGGCGCGCCGTCGCCCGTCGGGTAGCGGGCCAGCGAGATGGTCAGGCCCGGGCGCACCAGCCCGTCCGGCACCGCCCGCGGCAGATGCCAGCGAAGCAGGTCGGGCGCGAGATGGCGTAGGTCGTCCCGAAGCCGGGTCGCGATCTCCTGGCCGTGGGTACGGGCCACGGACCGTGGATGTAGATCGACGTCGATGTGGGCCGCGGCGCACGCGCCGGCCCAGTCGCCGACCACCCGGCGGGCGGCCGACCGTTCGATCATGGGCGGCGGCACCGCGAACGCGCGCACCCGCCGCCAACAGGAAAGACGGGGATCCTCGGTCACGTCCGATGAGCGCATCAGCACTCACCTTCGATGAACCAAGCCCCCAATCCGCCAGAGAAACCGCCAGAGAAGGTACTCATCGGACATAGCGTACAGCGCCCCGGCCGACGCTCCCAGCCCTCGACCGTCCCCGCGGCTCACAGCTGGCGCATCAGGCGGAAGGACTTGATGGCGAAGCCGTGGCGCAGGTAGAGGCGGTGCGCGTCGTAGCGGTGGGTGCCGGCGTCGAGGTGGACCTGGGCGCAGTACTGGTTGCGGGCCTCTCGCTCGAGCCAGGCGAGCAGGCGGGAGGCGTGACCCTGTCCACGGGCCGACGGAACGGTCGAGAGGTCGTCGACGACCAGGACGCGACCGTGCGCCAGCATGTGCAGGACGCGGAAGCCAGCGGCGGCGACGACCCTGCCCGACGTCGGCTCCCAGGAGCCGACCAGCCGGTAGCCCTGCGGGCGCTGCACCTCGTTGACGAGCCGGACGAAGCCGGCCGAGGTCAGGTGCGGGCGCAGCTGGCGCATGGCGTCGTATGCCTGCTCGGTCCCGTCCGCACCCAACTCCTCGATCTTCACAGTTGGTATTTTGTCAGTTGCGGGCCGTGATACCTGGTATCCGGCCACACGGGACTGTCAACACCTGTTGCCAGACAGTCACCCAGAGGAGACCATCGCGCGGGATCGTCCGGCTAGATGCCGTGGTTCTGGAGCCACATCTCCAGGAGGGCGGCCTGCCAGAGGGCATTGGCGCCGAGCCGGGTGCGGTTGTCGTTGGGAGCCGCGAGCATGGTCTGCACCCAGTCGGGGCGGAACAGCCCGCGGCGCTGGGCGGCCGGGTCGGACAGCGCCGAGGTGACCCGGTCGAGGAACGGGCCGGACAGGTGGCGGATCGCCGGCACCGGGAAGTAGCCCTTCGGACGGTCGATGACCTCGGCGGGCAGCAGCGAGCGGCTGATGTCCTTGAGCACGCCCTTGCCCCCGCCGGCGAGCTTGCGCTCCGGCGGGCAGGCGGCGGCGAGCTCGACCAGCTCGTGGTCGAGGAACGGCGTCCGCGCCTCCAGGCCCGCGGCCATCGTCATGTTGTCGACCCGCTTCACCGGGTCGTCGACAAGCATGATCGTGGAGTCGATCCGCAGCGCCGCGTCGACGACGGTCTGGGCACCGGGGGCGGCGAAATGTCCCTGGACGAAGGCCCGGCTGGCGTCCGCGTCGAGCGCGTAGGCCGGCGCGAGGATCGCGGTGACGTCGGCGTGCGAGCGGTCGGAGAACACCCCCAGGTAGGCGTCGACGGCCTCGTCACGCGGGACGCCCGCCAGCGGCGGGTACCAGGAGTAGCCGGCGAACACCTCGTCGGCGCCCTGGCCGGACTGCACCACGGTGACGTGCCGGCTGACCTCCTGGGAGAGCAGGTAGAACGCGACGCAGTCGTGGCTGACCATCGGCTCGCTCATCGCGTCGACCGCCGCGTCGACGGCCGGCAGCAGCGCCTMGCCCGGGACCATGATCTGGTGGTGGTCGGTGCCGAAGTGCTTGGCCACGATGTCCGAGTACTGGAACTCGTCGCCGGACTCGCCGGCGGCCGCCTCGAAGCCGACGCTGAAGGTCGCCAGGTCCGTCTGGCCGGCCTCGGCGAGCAGCGCGACGATCATGCTGGAGTCGAGGCCGCCGGACAGCAGCACGCCGACCGGGACGTCGGCGACCATGCGCCGGCGCACCGCCGTACGCAGCCGCTCGCCGACGGCGTCGCGCCAGTCGGCCGGGCTCCAGCTGGACTGCTCGGACTGGCGGGTGAAGTCGGGCCGCCAGTAGACCTCGTCGGTGCTGGTGCCGTCGGGCTCGATGACCCGGATGGTCGCCTGCGGCAGCTTGCGCACGCCGGTGAGGATCGTGCGCGGCGGCGGCACGACGGCGTGGAACGACAGGTAGTGATGCAGCGCGACGAGGTCGATGTCGGTGTCCACCCCGCCGCCGGCGAGCAGCGCCGGCAGTGTCGAGGCGAACCGGATCCGGTGCGCGTCCGCGGTGACGTAGAGCGGCTTGATGCCGAGCCGGTCGCGGGCGAGCACCACCCGGCCGGAGTCCCGCTCGTGCACGGCGAAGGCGAACATGCCCGCGAAGTGGTCGACGCAGCGGGTGYCCCAGCGGTGGTAGGCCTTGAGCACGACCTCGGTGTCCGACGTCGAGAAGAACCGGTAGCCGGCGGCCACCAGCTCGTCGCGCAGGTCACGGTAGTTGTAGATGCAGCCGTTGAAGACGACGGTGAGGCCCAGCTCGGCGTCGGTCATCGGCTGGGCGCCGCGCTCCGAGAGATCAATGATCTTCAGCCGGCGGTGGCCGAGGGCCACCGGTCCCGCCGCGTGGATCCCGACGCCGTCCGGCCCGCGCCGTTGCATCGCGGCGGTCATCCGCGCGACCGCCGCCACGTCGGCCGGCCGCCCGTCGAGTCGTAGTTCACCGCTCAGCCCGCACATGTCCGCTCCTGTCGGATTTCCCCGAATCGACCTTGAAGGGTGTACGCCGCCGTCAGGCGCGCAGCAGCCAGGTGTCCTTGCAGCCGCCTCCGCGCGAGGAGTTGACGACGAGGCTGCCGGCGGGGGCGACCCGGCTGAGCGCCGCCGGGGCCACCACGGTCTGCTCGCCCTCGTAGACGAAGGCCCGCAGATCGACCGCGCGCGGCTCGAGCCGGCTCGCGTTCCCGTTGGCCCGGCCATTGGCGGCCGCGGCCGCCGTGGCGCCGGGTACCGCTTCGTCGCCCGGCGGGTCGATGCCGGGCCAGGTCGGATGGGTGGACAGGGAGACGACCTCCTGCGCGATCCAGTGGCGCGGCTCGGCCAGCAGGCGCTCGCGGGCGGCCGTCAGCTCGTACGGCTCGGCCGCCGGGCCGATCAGCACGCCGGCGCCGCCGTAGCCGTCGGTGGGCTTGACGACCAGCTCGTCGAGGTGTCGCAGCACGTGGTCGAGYTGCTCGGGGTCGCCGCAGAGATAGGTCTGGACGTCGTCGAGCAGGGGGCGTTCACCGAGGTAATAGTTGATCATCCGGGGGACGTACGCATAGACGACCTTGTCGTCGGCGACGCCGTTGCCAGGGGCGTTGGCCAGGGAAAGCGTGCCGGCGGCGAGCGCGCTGACGAGCGCGGGACCCAGCGGCACGCCATCCGCGCCGACGGCGGCGAACAGCTCGTCCTCGTCGATCCGGCGGTAGAGCACGTCGACCCGCCGGCGCCTGCCGCCCGGCACCCGATGGCTGACGACGTCGTCCTCGATGAGGAGGTCCGCCGGCTGTACCAGCGGAACGCCCATGCGGTCCGCGAGGAAGGCGTGCTCGAAGTAGGCCGAGTCATGGGGGCCGGAGGTGAGCACCGCGAGCGCCGGTTCACCCAGCCCGTCCCGGCCGCCGGCGGCGGCCGGGGCGGCGGCCAGGAGCGCGGTGCGCAGCAGCGCCGGCACCCCTTCGAGGCCGAGAATGCCCGACGGCGAGGACAGCTCCGGCAGCGTCGCACGGGTAAGCCGGCGGACCGCGACCGCGTAGCCGGCGCCGGACGGGACCCGCAGGTTGTCCTCGAGCACCAGCCACCGACCGTCCTGGTCGTGGACCAGGTCGATGCCGCTCACGGTCGCGCGGATCGTCCCCGCGGGGACGGCGTGGCCCCAGTGGCGCAGGCCGGGCGAGGCGGTGACGATCCAGTCGGGGACGATCCCGTCGGCGATGGCGAACCGGTCGGAGTAGACGTCGCGCAGGAACGCCTCCAGCGCCCGGACGCGCTGGACGAGGCCGGCGCTGATCGTCGCCCAGTCGGCGGCGTCAACGATGCGCGGGACGAGGTCGAACGGCAGCGGACGGCCCTCGGCCTCGCCGGCGACCCGGAACACCATCCCCCGGGACTCCTGCTCGGCGACCAGGGCGGCGCAGCGCGCGGTGAGGACGTCCGGGCCGAGCCGCTCCAGGGCCCGCAGCACCCCCCGGTACGGCGAGCGGACCGGGCCCCGGGCGTCGACCGCCTCGTCGACGCCGCCGGCGTGGAAACCGGGATGGGCCAGGTAACCGGCGAGCAGCGTCGGCGCGACCCGCTCGGCGCGCGCCAGCCCCGTGGAACCCTCGGCTGCCGCCGCGCCGTCCGCTTCAGCCTGGTCGGCACCCCCGCCGGTGCCGGCGATGGCTCCGCCGCCGGCGGGAACGCGGGCGGTGACGGGCACGCCGACGGGAGCGTGCCGGGCGGTGGTGGCGGGTTCGGCCTGACGGGTCCGCGCCAGCACGAGGTCGGCGACGTCGGTGAGCAGGCCGCGCCGGTGGAACGCGCGCCTGGCCGCGGCCGCCGCGCTACCCCGGTCGACGGCCTGCTCCGCGAGGCCGCCGACCAGCTCCCAGTCCCCCGCCGCCGCGAGCTGCGGGCGGATCTGGGCCAGCAGCCGGACCAGCAGGTCCTCGGCCGGCACCGGCCCGGCACCGACGCCGGACAGCTCGATCAGGTCACCTTCCAGCCCGGAGCGGGCCGCGCGCCAGGTGGCCGCTCGCAGCAGCTCGGGACGGGGGGCGCTGAACGGCGCGTCGGCCTCGATCGCCTCGATGGCGTGGCTGACCAGGCCGCGGAACAGGCCGGCGACGAGCACCACGGTGTCCACGTCCGGGCAGGCGTCGCAGACGCGCATCTCGAGGGTGGGCAGATGGGCCGACGGGCGGATGTCGAAGTAGACCATGCCCGGGTCACTGATCACGCCCGACTTCACCAGGTCCGCGACCAGGTGCTCGTACTCGGCGGCCGTCTGGAACATCCCGGCGACACCGGCGGTCGGCCAGCGCCCCCAGACCATGGTCCGCATGCTCGCGTACCCGCTGTCGGCGCCCTGCCAGAACGGTGAGCTGGCCGAGACGGCGAGCAGCAGCGGCAGCCATGGGGCGACGCGGGCGATCACCGCCATCGCGGTCTCCCGGTCGGGGATGTCGACGTGCACGTGGGCGCCGCAGATCACCTGCTCGCGGGCGAGGATCTGGTACTCCTCGGTCATCTGCAGGTAGCGCGGGTCGCTGTTTATCTCAAGGATCGTCGGGTCGACGATCGGGACGGTGCCGGCCGCGGCCGGGCCGAGGCCGAGCGGCTCGGCGGCGGCGGCGAGGCGCTGCCGCAGGTCGACGAGGTCGGCCCGCAGCGCGGYCAGATCCCGCGTCGGAGCGCTGTTCGTCTCGACCACGGAGTTCAGCAGCTCGGGGGCGAAGGGGCCAGCTGGCAGCTGTTCCAGGATCTCGCCTGCGCGGGGCACGAGCTGCCGGGTCGCCAGATCGAGGATGTGGAACTCCTCCTCGACGCCGACGGCTGGAATGGGCGCGCCGCTCATGTTCTCCCACGCTACGTCGAGGCCGTTACAACGGCATGTCCACTGATCGGGACCTTCCCGGTGTTCCCACCGTTAAACGTACATTCTCGGCGTCACGATAGGTGACAATGTTAACAGTTTGCCACTTTGTCTGGTGCCCCGGCACCGCCGGGCAGGGCCGCACGGAGGCGTCGAGACGGAGGCGTCGAGCAGGCCTCCACCCGGCGGCCGGCAGACCCGCGCAGGGCTTGGCGGCCGTCACGAGCAGCGGTAGCCACCGCGAACGGTCCGGCTCCGCGCGCCCGCGGCGTAGTGTTGCGAGCATGCCCGCGAATACCGGTCCGAATGCAATGAAAATGGTTTCGGAAACCGAATCGGCGCGCATTCCGACGGAGGTCCGGGAAATTGCGGCGCGCACGGCCGGCCGGCGCGTTCCCGCGAGGCCCGCGCACCCGTGAGCATCCAGGACGGGACGGGAGCCGACGGCGCCCGCGCGCTCGCGGGCCAGCGAGGCGGCACTCCCCGCGACGACCGTCCCCGCACGGACGACCCGATCGCGGACCCGGCGGGCGGGCGAGGAACCACGGGGCCCCGCACCGGCGCTCACGCAGGCCATCCACCCCGCGACGGCTACGCGACCCCCGACCGGTACGAGCACCACGAGGACGAGCACCACGATCACGAGAACCACCAGTACGAGGGCCGTCAGGACGGGCGCCCCGAGCCCGAGCACCGCGATCACGGATCCGGTGATCACGGGCACGGTGATCACGGGCACGGTGGGCACGGGCACGGTGGGCACGGGCACGGTGGGCACGGGCACGGCGCGCATGTGCACCGACCGTCGGCGACGGCGGACGCGCGGCTGCTGTGGGCGGCGCTCGCGCTGATCGGCGGCTTCCTGCTGGTGGAGGTCGTCGTCGGCATCATCGCCGGCTCGGTCGCGCTGCTCTCCGACGCGGCGCACATGCTCACCGACGCCGGCGCGCTGGTGCTGGCGCTGGTCGCGATGCGGCTGGCGGCCCGGCCGGCCGGCGGGCGCCTCACCTACGGGTGGCGGCGGGTGGAGATCCTGTCGGCACAGGCGAACGGCTTCGCGCTGCTGGCGCTCGCCGCGGTGCTCGCCGTCCAGGCCGGCCAGCGCCTGGCGCACCCGAACGAGGTGTCCGGCGTCCCGGTGCTCGTCACGGCGCTGGTGGGCGTCGTGGTCAACGTCGCCGCGACGGCGCTGCTGGCCCGTGCCGACCGGCGCAGCCTGAACGTCGAGGGCGCCTTCCAGCACGTGCTCACCGACCTGTTCGCGTTCATCGCGACGGCCGCCGCCGGGCTGGTGATCATACTGACCGGCTTCACCCGGGCCGACCCGCTGGCGGCGCTGGTCGTCGCCGGCCTGATGGTCCGCGCCGGGGCCGGGCTGATCCGCGACACCGGCCGGGTGTTCATGGAGGCGGCGCCGGTCGGCGTCGACCCGGCCGAGATCGGCCAGGCGCTCGCCTCGATCGACGAGGTGGCCGACGTGCACGACCTGCACGTCTGGGAGGTCACGTCCGGCCTGCCGGCGCTGTCCGCGCACCTGCTGGTGGACGAGGGCGGTGACTGCCACCGGGTCCAGAACACGGCGCGGCTGCTGCTGCGGGAACGCTGGCACATCGACCACGTCACGCTCCAGGTCGACCACGCCGAGCCGACCGTCCTCACGATCACGTTGGGCCCCCGCTGGCAGTGCGCCGTCACCCCGGTCACCTTGACGCCGCCCCCCGCGCGGCCCGCGCCGCCGCGGGGGCCCTCACCGACCTCACCCGTGGCTCCGCCCCCTGTGGCTCCGCCGTCAGGCGGCGACCGAGGCTAGCGGTAGGGCGGTGCCGGGCAGCGAGGCCCGAACGTCGGCGGCGAGCAGGGACCAGTCCCGGGCGCGGGCCGAGGTCTCGCGGTAGGCGAGGCCGATCCGCCGCCGCGGCGCCGGGGTGCGGAAGGTGGCCACGGCGAGCCCCCTGCCCCGGCCCTCGCCGACCTCGACGGTGACGGCGGAGGCGGGCAGCAGCGTGACGCCGAGGTTGCCGGCGACCATCTGCACGACGGTCGACAGGCTCGCCGCCCGCAGCGAGGAGCGCTCGCGCGCGCCGGCCTCCTGGCAGACCTCGAGCGCCTGCGCCCGGAAGCAGTGGCCGTCCTCGAGCAGCAGCAGGTCCTGGCCGCCGAGTGCCGCGACCGGTACGGCCCCGGCGCCGGCCAGCGGGTGGCCGTCGGGGGTCACGAGCACGAAGTCCTCGTCGTAGATGGGGATCTCGGCGATCCCCCGCTCCTCGATCGGCAGGGCCAGCAGCGCGACGTCGGTCGCGCCGGCGCGCAGGCTGGCCAGCAGCGGGGCGGTCTGCTCCTCCCGCAGCGCGAATCTGGCGTCCGGCCGCAGGCCGCGCAGCATCGGCATGAGCCGCGGCAACAGGTACGGCGCGACCGTCGGGATGACACCGAGCGTGATGTCGCCGGTGAGCGGGGCCTGGGCACGCAGCGCCACCGTCACGATGTCGTCGACGGCGGTGAGCACGTCGCCGACGCGGCGGACGACCTCGTCTCCGACGGGGGTCAGCAGCACGCTGCGGGTGGTGCGCTCCACGAGCTGGACGCCCATCGTCTTCTCCAGCGCGGCGACGGCGCTGGACAGCGTCGGCTGGCTGACGTGCAGGGCGGCGGCGGCTCGGCCGAAGTGGCGGTGCTCGGCCACGGCGACGAGCGCGCGCAGCTGAGCCAGCGTGGGCTGAGGCTTGGCCATAGGGAAACACTATCAGTTCTTCGGAATCTTTCGATTTCTCTTCTAGGTCGGGACGATCCACAGTGGACTGACGACCTCTTGTGGATCAGCCGAGAGACAGGACACCCACTACCGTGCTTACCGTCGGTGACGCTTTCCCCACATACGACCTGACCGCCGTCGTCTCCAACGACGCCGACACCGCGTTCGTCCAGGAGACCTCCGCCAGCCGTTCCGGCCAGTGGCGCGTCGTCTTCTTCTGGCCGAAGGACTTCACCTTCGTCTGTCCGACCGAGATCGCCGCGTTCGGGCGACTCAACGAGGAGTTCGCCGACCGGGACGCCCAGATCCTCGGCGTCTCCACCGACAGCGAGTTCGTCCACCTGGCATGGCGCCAGAACCACGAGGACCTGCGCGACCTGCCGTTCCCGATGCTCGCCGACATCAAGAAGGAGCTCACGGCGGCGGCCGGCGTCCTCGGTGATGACGGCGTCGCGCAGCGGGCGACCTTCGTCATCGACCCGGACGGCGTGATCCAGTTCACCATGGTCACCGCCGGCAGCGTCGGCCGTAACCCGAACGAGGTCCTGCGGGTGCTCGACGCGCTCCAGACCGACGAGCTGTGCCCCTGCAACTGGCAGAAGGGCCAGAACACCCTGTCGGTCGGCGGCAAGATCGTTCCCGAGCAGGGCAAGGTGGAGGTGGCCGCCTGATGAGCGTCGAGACGCTGCGCGCCGCGCTGCCCGAGTACGCCAAGGACCTGCGGCTCAACCTGGGCTCGGTCACCAGCCAGACCCAGCTCACCGAGCGGCAGCTGTGGGGCACGGTGCTGACCGCCGCGCTCGCCAGCCGAGGCCGTACCGTCATCGCCGAGCTCGACGCACAGGTACGCGAGCACCTGTCGCCGGAGGCCTACCGCGCGGCCAGGACCGCCGCCGCGCTGATGGCGATGAACAACGTGTACTACCGGTCGCTGCACCTCCTCGAGGACGAGGAGTACGACCGGATGCGGGCCGGGCTGCGGATGAACGCGATCGCCAACCCGGGCGTCGACAAGGTCGACTTCGAGCTGTGGTCGCTCGCGGCCTCCGCGGTCAACGGCTGTGGCCGCTGCCTGCAGGCACACGAGCACGAGCTGCGCGGCCGGGGGGTGACCCGCGAGGTCGTCCAGGACGCGCTCCGGATCGCCTCCGTGGTCCACGCCGTCGCCGTGACCCTCGAGGCCGAGGAGTTCACGCCCGTCGCCGCGTGACTCCGTCCGCCGCCAGCTCGCCCTCCCGCGTCTCGTCGCCCCGCCGGTTCCGCCTGAAGGACGGGATCGGCGGGGACGGGCCGCGGAACCGGCCCCCTCGGCCGGTTCCGCCACTCCGTCCGTCCGGAGCCGGGATCGCGAGCCCGGCTATTCCGGCTAATCAGACATAAAGCAGAAATAGCTACGACATTGGCGGCACTCTAGGTATCCGAAGAGTTCTCAAACGTGATACCGGTCACCCGGGCAAGGGCGGTCGTTCTGGTGACGGCTCGATCCTGCTAGACAGAACCCCGTGATCGGGGACGAGGCGGGCATCCTGGCCGCCGACGACGCGCCAGCAGCCGACGCCCGCTCGCTTTCCGACGAGCTCCCCAGCGCCGACGGCCTCGCCGTGGCCGGCGGCGCCGAGCGGCTGGAGAGCCTGCGGCGGCTGGGCAACTGGTCGCGTCATCTCTCCGGAGCGGCCGATCACCCCGCCAGCCCCCCGCCGCCGGCCGATCCGGTGCCAGCCGAGGTGGAGCGCGGCCGGGCGGAGCTCGCCGAGACAGAGACAGAGTTGACCGAGGAGATGGGCGCGCCGCCCGGCGACCCGTTCGGGGACGCGGCCGGCACCCGGGTGCTCACGGCCGCGGAGGGGCTCGCCAGCCTCACGATGACCGTCCCCGCGTGGCTGACCGGCCCGACGCCCGGCCCGCGGCTCAGCACCACCGCCGTCGCCGCCCTCGCCGAGATGGCGCTCGCCTCCGCCGCCGGAACCTCCCTGCGCCCCGGCGACCTGACCGTGACCACCGCCCTGCAGCTGCGTACCCAGGGTCCGGTCGCCGGCTGGCCCGACGCGGACGACGCCGACGAGGCGCGCCCGCCGGCGTCGATGTTCGTCCCCGACCCGGTGGCAGCCCGCCAGCGCGAACGGCCGGTCCGGCTGCGCGCCGAGGCCTCGGTCGCCGCTGGCGACGGCGACGAGCCGGAGGCTCGGCTGCGGCGCGCGACCGCGACGATCAGTACGCCCGACGGCCGCCCGCTGGCCGAGGCGTCCGCGATCTGCGCGATCGTCCGCCCGGCCGACTCGTCACCGTCGGCGTCGGCGTCACCAGCGCCGTCGGCGTCGGCGTCGGCGTCGGATGCTGGCACCTCCGCGGCCAGCCACTCGGCCGAGCCCGTCGGCAGTGGCCAGGATCATCCGGCGGACCCGGTGCCCGTGGGGGGCGTCACCGCCGGGAGCGCGGTGCCGGGCGGGCCAGTCGGCCGCGCGTCGGTCAGCCACCTGCCCCCGTCGCACCCACTGCTCGGCGCGCTCGGCGCGGAGGTCCACGGCGACGGCGACCGGCTGCTGCTGCGCCTGCCACCGGCCGGCTGGCTCGCGAACCGGCTCGGCCGGTTCCACGCGGCCGCCTGCTGCGCGCTCGCGGACGCGGCGGTCAGCACCGCGCTCACCCGCCGGCTGCCGACCGGGTCCGCCGTCCACGTCCTGTCGCTGGACCTGACGGTGATCCGGTCACTGCCACTGGAGGACGACGTGGCGGCCGTGGCCACGGTCCGACATGTCGGGCGGCGACTGGCTGTGGTCGACGTGGAACTCGGACCCGCCGATGCGCCACCGAGCGTGCTCGCCCGGACCATGGTCGCCCTGAGCGCCCATCACCGTTCGCAGCCATAGAATCGCAGGTCGTCAGCCATCGGCAAGGGCCGCCAGCCTGGGACCGTCGACGGTCAGCGCTCCATCGATATACACAGATAGTAATCAGGTATCTTCACAGTGTGTTACATTATTCGTATCACACCGTGGTATTACCTAACCCGTAACCGGGCGACTACAACACCCCCTGTAAGACTCGCGGCGACATCGCGTCAGCGATCCACGCGGTCTGGCGACAGGCCGGCCGCCGCCACCTACAGGGGGACGACGTCATGGCGTTACTGCAACCGGCCACGAACCTGGACACCGCCCGGCGGTCCGTRCACCCGGTCCGCGTGACCCGGGTGGCTGGCGGCCYCGGCACGGCCGGCGCCGCGCGCCCGACCCCGACCAGCGCGCTCGACGACGGGCGTGTCGGGCGGCACGTGCGGGTACCCAAGACCGCCGAGCTCGTGGCAGCGCACCTTCGCCGTCAGATCGTGCGCGGCGAGCTGGTCGAAGGCGACGCGCTGCCACCTGAGGCCGTGCTGATGGAACAGTTCGGGGTCTCCAGACCGACCCTGCGCGAGGCGTTCCGGGTACTGGAGTCCGAGGCGCTCATCTCGGTCCGCCGGGGGGCCCACGGAGGCGCCCGGGTCCACCGGCCGGACGGCCACGTCGCCGCGCGCTACGCGGGCCTGGTCCTCGAGCACCGCCGCACCACCGTCGCCGACGTCCAGCGCGCCCGGGCCTCCCTGGAGGCGCCGGCGGTCCGGATGCTCGCCGAGGCGCCGGCACAGCCGGTGCTGAGCCGGCTGCGGGCAGCGCTGTCCGAGTCGGCGTCGGCGATCGACGGCGGCGGCGGCGGCGGTCGGGACGGTCAGGCGAGCCCCGGCGGTCCCGGCCGGTACGACGCGGGCCAACAGGGCGCCGCTGGCGCCGGCGTGGACGGCGCCGTGCCCGACCCAAGGGTCTCCCTGAACGGCTTCCACCACCTGCTCGTCGAGCTGGGGGGAAACCAGACCCTCACGGTGATCGACAACATGCTCCGGCACATCCTGCACACCGCGACCAGCCACCAGCCGGCCGCGGGCGACCATCCGGATGCCGCCGGGTCCGCCGTCACCGCGGGCACGCATGGCTCGCTGGCCGATCACCATGATGTCCACAGCCGTCTCGTCGAGCTGATCGAGCGAGGCGAGGCGGACGCCGCCGAGGCACTCTGGCGCCGCCATCTGGCCGAGTCGGCCGACGAGCTCCCCTCGACGGCCGTCCTCGACCTCCTCGGCGGCTGACGCCCGGGCCGCCAGGCCCGCGTCGTCCGGGCACGCACGACTCGCGCCGCCCGGGTGACACCGAGGGCGTCCGGGCCACCGACCCCGCTTCGGCGGGGTAACCCGGCCGCACGAGGCCTCGCCCCCGCCACGGACAGGGCCCCCGACGACCCGCTGACGTGGGTCGTCGGGGGCCCTGCCGGCGTGCCGCCACCGATACCGGCCCAGGCGGCCACTCGGCGTCCGCGGCCCCGACGCTCGGGTCATGGTCGGGTCACGGGCTGTGGGGAATCGCCCGTCGGCGCGCCGAATCGTTTGGCCATATGGTGAAAGGGGGGTGACGGGGACTAGCGTGTGTCGGCATGGCGCCAGCGGGTCTTGCCTGGCAGACACTTCCTGAGCCAGGCGCGCTGGCACTCGTGGACACGATCTCCCGACGGGCCGCGGCTCTGGCTCGTCCGCACCCCGGGGACCTGCCGATCGAGGAGATCGTCACGGTCGAGCGCGAGGTCCTGCGCTGGCTCGACCCGGCGACCCGGGCCGAGGCCGAGAGCGTCCTGGTCGACCGGCTCGGCGGCGACCCGATGCCCACGCTGCGCGCGGTGTGCTGGCTGACCGCCTCCTGGGCGGTCGTGCTGCACCTGCGCACCGGCTATGCCCCGACCGAGGTGCTGCGCCAGCTGTCGTTCGGTGGCGTCTGGCGTGGGCCCCAGGCACCGGAGACCGAACGGGTCTGGGAGTTCCTGACCGCGCAGGTACGCGCGGGCGCGCTCGCCGCCCTCACCGACGACGCCGCGGCCGCCCAGGCCTTCTACGCCGCGGCCACCACCCAGATCCCCGGCTATCCCGAGTGCCTGCTGCACCACTGCCTCATGCTCATGTCCGGTCTCTGGCTTACCCTCGCCGCCCACGGCGTGGAGCCTCACGACCTCGCCGCGACGCTCGCCGTCTACACCCACGACGCCTTCGACCGCCCGACCGGCTCCTTCCGCCCACTCACGTGACCTTGGCGGGGATCCCGGGTGGCGCGCCGGCTGTGGTCCCAGCCCGCCCGGCCCGCCATGCTGACCTGCGCGTGGCCGACGGCCGCGCGCGACGATGGTGGCCGTAAGACGCAAAGGGATGACCTGGACGGGCCTGAGCCGCTACCGTGTGCCGACCGGTCTGGGACTGGCCGTCCCGGATCGTCAGTCCGGCCGTGAGGCCGGTACCGTGCCAGTCCTACGGTCATCGCGACCGGTCGGGCGGCGCGGGGACGCTCGTGCTCCACGAGGAGGTCATCCCAGGCGATGTCCGCGCGACAGGTGCGCAGGTTCCAGCTCGAGCGGGACGTGGACGTGTCCGGGGTCTCCGGCACTGGCGCCGTCGCGTTCGGCGCCCAGGCACCGGACGGTACCTGCGTGCTCTGGTGGGCCTCCGGGCTGGAGTCGACCACGATCTACCCGAACATGGAGACCCTGCTCGCCATCCACGGGCACGGCGGGATGACGCGGGCCATCTACATCGACCCGGAGATCTGGGACGGCGCCGCCGGGGCGAACGGCGACGGGGGCGGCGGCGAGGCCGGCCACCAGCTCGGCGGCCTCGGCGCCCACGGCAACGCGAACGGCAACGGGACCCACGCGGGCGGCGCCCACGGCTTCATGGCCGGCGGAGAGCCGCGCGAGGTCGAGGACGCCGAGGAGGCCGCGGCCGACCCGGACGAGGAACCGGCCCGCTCGACGACCCGGGCCGCCACCCGGGGCACGCCGCGGGCAGCCACCCACCAGCCCGCCCTCCGTTCGGTGGGCCACGCCCAGCGCCCACCCGCCCGGTCGGCCTGAGGCCGGCGTCGCCCGGTTCGTCGTCGCTCAGGGCACTGAAGAACGGATCGGCGCACTGAACGGATCGGGGCGCTGAACAGATCAGCGCGCTGAACGGACCGTCACCGGAAGCGGGAGCGCCCTGGCCGCCGCTGGCGTGAGGTAGCGGTCAAACCGGGTGTCGCCGCGCAGGTGGCGCTCCAGATAGGCGACGGTGTACCAGCGGGTCACCCGCTGGACGAGCGTCGCGTCGGCCAGCGGCGGCAGGCAGGTCAGCAGCGCTCCCAGCTGCATACGCAGGCGGATGCCGGCGGGGACCCGTCCGTCCGCCGTCAGATAGACCTGGTCACACAGGTCGCCGAACGAGTTGTGCGTGGCACCCGTGACGACCACCTCCGCCCGGCCGGGCGACGCGGTGAGCTCACGGAAAGTCTGATCCGCACCCGGCCCGGGCGGCGTGACGCCGTCAGCGGTGCCGGCGATCAGCAGCGTGGGGATCCGCACCCGCGCCAGCAGGTTCGCGGGCAGTGCCTCCGTGGCCGGCGAGATCCCCACCGACACCCGGACCCGGGGGTCGGCGGGCGCGCGCAGCAGCCCCACGGACGACGCGACCGCCGTCAGGCCGCCGAAGGAGAAGCCGACGACCGCGACCTTGTCCGCCGCCAGGATCGGCGCGAAGGGCCGCCCGGGGCAGAGCATCCAGTCGAGAACCACGCTGACGTCCATCGGGCGGTCGCTGGCCAGATCGACGAGCGACTCGCTCGGGCCCGCGGCGACGTCGGCCATCGTGTCGCCCGGGTGGTCCGGGGCGGCCACGACGTACCCGTGGCTGGCGAGGGTCTCGGCGAGCGAGGCGAACTGGACCCGGTTGCCGGCGCTGCCGTGCGAGAACACCACCAGCGGGAACGGCCCCCGCTCAGGCGACGCGTCGGCGACCGCCACCCGCGACAGGTAGCTCACCTCCGGCGCGATCTCGTACCGCGCGGGCTGCACCCCGTCGCCCACCGGTGGGCGACCGTCGGCCGGCGGCGCGGGCAGCCGCGCATGCGTCGGATACCAGACGGACGTGACCAGCGTGCGGTGCCGGCCCGCGTCGGCGATCGTCACCGTGCGATGCCCGACGCCGTGGCTGCCCGGCTGATCCGGCGCCGGCGCCGCGTCCTCGTGACGCGGCCGCGGGGACGAGGGGTCCACGGCCACGGCCGCCGGCCGCGCCTCTGGCACGACCGCCGACTGGCTGCCCGCCGCCACGGCCAGCGCGGCGACCAGCAGGCCGCCGGTCCGGGCCGCGCGCCGGTGGGTTTGGGCGAGACGCATGCCCCGTGTGCCCAGCCCGCGACGACCCGCCGACACACCCACGCTACGAACGGTAACCGAACGAGCGGATCCGCGTATCCGTGCCCTCGGGTCCTCCCGACCTGCCGCCGTCCCAGTGAGGACGGTTCCGCGGAACGCGAAGATCAACGGTTCCGCGGAACGCGAAGATCAACGGTTCCGCGGAACGCGAAGATCAACGGTTCCGCGGAACGC